>NZ_FR898085.1:0-22609 GCF_000437175.1 Ruminococcus sp. CAG:330
CAGATACTTATAACGTGCACGGTCTACGACCTTGTCACCGGACATACCCGGATCGGTGCCGTCCTCTTCCCACTTCACCGGGAAGCTGTAGTAGGTCTTGCCGTTTGCGTCGGTGCCCTTCTTGACATCGTTCGGATACTCAGCAATTACCTTTTCGATGGTTGCCTTGTCTGCCAGACTCCAAGTCATAGTAACGATATTCTCGCCATCCTTCGGAGTGCTGTAGGTGGTGCTTGCTGCGAAGCCCCAGTACAGACGACCAGTGGTGTTCCACTCGTTCATGTTGAACTGACCACCGTTGATGCTGTATGCAAAGCCTGCGCTCATAGAACCTGCGATACCGTAGCCAGACTCAAGCAGAATCTTCCGGGTTACTTCCGGCAGGATCATGGTGCCCTGGAGACCGGTGGAGTTGATACCGTTCTGGAGGTTAACGCCCATTTCGAAGTCTTCCTCACCCGGCTCTACGAATACGTCTTCGATCTTCCAGGTCGGCTTGCCGTCTTCCTCACCAGCGGTAGTGGTCGTACCCCATGCGGTGGTGGTGGTTGCACCAGTGGTGGTAGTGGTTTCTTCGCCGCCCTCACCAACAACGATCTTAACATAAGCGGTGTCTGCGCTCTGCGGCAGGCAGTAAGAAGCGGTCTGAGAGCTGCTTCCGATAAAGGTCGAACGGTCTTCCAGCTTGGTGCCCATTGCCTGCTGTCTGTCCTTCAGAGAGTTGAAGTCAGCAGCGGTAGACAGCGGTTCAAGAGAACCATCTTCCGGAGATCTGCTGCACAGCTGTACATAATAAGTACCATCCGGTGTGCCCTGCGGGATAACAACGTCAAATTCCGTGAATGTTTCGCTCATAGAATCGCCATTCAGGAATGTCGTACCGGAGGTATCGCCCTGGATACCTCTGTACTGCCACAGATAGAAGTTGTTTGCATCCGGAACAGCCTTACCAGCCTGTGTCTCTACAAAGTGGTTGACAGAGTAGTACGGCAGCTCAACGGTAGCAGTCTTGGTGGAGAAGTCGTCCTGAGAAACATAGTCATAGGTGATGTACGGAACGCCGTTTTCGTTGGTCTGAACATCACATTCCTGTGTCTTGCTGGAACGGTTCTTGGCATCCTTGTCTGCCTGAGAAGCATAGTAAGCATAGGTGAACTTGACCTTGTTGTCACCGTTGTCCATGATCGCAGCGCCGAAAACCTTATCGACAGCAACCTCTCTGGTTGTAACCAGAGCGAACGGATCGTCATACTTGAGCTTCTTTTTACCCAGGAGCTTTGCCAGACAATACATCGGATAAGCCGTCTTAAACGAACGGCCATCGTTTGTTGTGTACTCGTAAACAGAGCCAGCCTCAGATACATCCTTGATGTTCTCGAAGTACAGGCTGGTGTTCTCCTTACCGCCATCCTTCAGGGTTGCGCCAGTGGTTGCAGTCCAGTTCAGGGATACCATCTGGATGAAGGCATCTCTTGCCCACTCTTCCGAATCGATGTAAACACCGATTGTGCGAGTTACGTTGCCAGCTGCAACATCATCGCTAGAAACTTCGACAGTGTTGGAATCTGTTGCCATATCCTTCAGCACGAAGTTGTAGCTTGTGCCGCCATTTGCGGTCTGATTCGCACCAATGGCAGCAGTTGCGGTCAAAATGCTTGCAGGCAGTGACGACAGCGCCATCAATGCAGCAACGCCGAAGGCAAGAACCTTCTTTGATCGTTTCTTCATGTTTTCCTTTCCTTTCCTTGCCGGCATCCGCCGGCAAATACGCTTTAATAGAGTTGCCTATAATCAGGGCACAGGCTCCCCCTCGGATCCAATGCCCCAAATATACAAAATCAATTTTGCCATGCCATCTGCACGGCATCTGCGGTCAGCCGCTTACTGCTGCGGCAGTTCGTTCACCAGGTGTACCAGGAACTTCAGCAGTGTCATGGAGTCGTCGCTGCCGATCACGCCGTCTGCAAAGCAGTCTGCGTTTGCCTTTGCGGTATCGTTCAGCTCAACCACGCCAGCCACGCTCTTGTTCAGCAGAACTGCGTCCGCCAGATCGATGTCGCCATCCAGGTTTACGTCACCATACAGCAGGCTCGGGTCTACCTCAATCGTAGACTTGGTCGTGGTGGTTTCGTTTTCCTTGGTGGTTGTCTCTGCGGTGGTCTCGTTGGTAACCGGTGCAGCAGTCGTGGTGGTCTCCACAGCTGTGGTGGTCACCGGTGCTTCTGTGGTGGTCTGCTTGCTTCCGATGGTCACAGAGCCGGCTTCCGTAACGATTCCATAAGAAGCGGAATCCGTGCCGGAAATGTAGCCGATGACCATGCTGGAATTCTTCGTGCCGGAGCCCTCGTAGGTGTCACGGGAAACCGGTGCGAAATCGATGGGGGTTACCGTACCGTCAGCCACGCCGTCCTTTACCGTACCGGTAATGGTCAAAATGACACCGTCGGACTTGATCCAGTTGGCAGTCGGAGCAGCTGTTGTCCAGCTGACTGCGATCTCGCCGTCCTTGATGTTGGTTGCAAAGACCGGAGCGTCCTTAGAAGTAGAATCTGCGGCATCTGCGCCGGTATCAGCGGCTGCGCCGACTGTTACCTGATCTACACTCAGAATCGTCTGGTCAAATGTTACCGCAAAATCAAGCACATTGATTCCGGTAGACGGCACACCGCTCAGGGAGACGTCCACGGAAAATTCGCCGCCGCTCTCTGCGGTTGCCTTGCTTCCCGCCAAAGTCACACTGCTGCCTGCTGCAGAAGCGCCCAGTGAAGTTGCGGTTACTGCGAGCATTGACAGGGCAAGCGCACATGCAATTGTTCTTTTTGCTTTCATTTGTTATCCTCCTCTAGTTTCCTTACGACGTCGGCGGTGTTCCGGGCCGCCGGGCCGTAACTCATGAAGTTTAGTCGAAATCTCTGCACAGAAGCACTTCCCGAGTCCATGCGGTTCCAATTACTTATTATTATAGGATATCCAGACAGAAATGTCAATAGATAACCAAAGTTTTTGTGTAATATGGCCGAATCCAAGATTGCAGAATTGTATAATATCCCGATACCGGAATTTATTTTCTTTTCTGCACTGCAAACCTTTGGAAAACCTCATCGATTTTCCGTGCAAAATGCATTCTTCCCACAACAAATTTCAGCGCATGCTGCGCTGCTGCCATGCGGTCAGCAGACCCGTGCGATGGGCTTTTTCATCTCACCCCTTAACGACAAGTTTCGAAAAAGCAGTCCGAATGCAGCCCATGCGAGAGGGGGGAACGATTCTGAAAAAAGTTCCCCATGGCGCACCCGGCTTTTCGGCGTTTCGATGGACAAATGCCATCGGAGCGCTTATTGAAATTATACCGCATAATTTCAAAATTGTAAAGAGTGATACGCATTATTTAGTAGATATCCCCAAAAAAAATTCATTTGGTTCGTCACTTTGCACAAGAAAAAAGGACGTATCGCAGAAGATTTTCTGCACAGCCGCTTCGAAAACGCACATTTCACAAAAAACAGGGCATCCGCCGGAGCGAAGCCCTGTTTCGGCAGCGAACCGGCGATGCATTTGTACATGCATTCTGCGGTTTTTTGCCATATTCGGTCACAAAGATTTCTGCCCGTGCGCCGGCTGCACATGGGGAAGCAGCGGGGGCGCTTTGCGGACAAAGTTTCCCTGATTCTTATACCAGCTTAATGATTGCCATTTCAGCAGCATCGCCGCGGCGAGGGCCGATCTTTACGATCTGGGTGTAGCCGCCCTTGCGGTCTGCATAACGGGGGCCGATCTCGTCAACGAGCTTCTTAGCCACGTCTTCCTTGGTCACATATGCCATGATCTGACGCATTGCGAGAACACGGTCGTTCTTTTCCTTTGCGATGGTGATCATCTTTTCTGCAGCGGCACGAACTTCCTTGGCACGGGTCACGGTCGTTTCGATCTGGCCGTTCTCCAGCAGGTAAGTTACCATGCCCCGCAGCATTGCCATTCTGTGGTCAGACGGTCTGCCCAGCTTTCTGGTCCCTGACATTGTGTATTCACTCCTTTTCCTAACTGCGGCAGCCCACAGTGCACGGAGCACTGTCTGCGCCGTTGTTTTCTCTCAGTTCTTATTCTTCCTCACTGGCGAGGTCAAAGCCCAGCGACTGGAGCTTTTCCCGCACTTCATCGAAGGACTTCTTGCCGAGGTTCCGAACCTTCAGCATCTCCTCCTCCGACTTGTTGATCAAATCGTCCACGGTATTGATTCCGGCACGCTTCAAGCAGTTGAACGACCGTACGGATAAGTCAAGTTCCTCAATGGTCATCTCAAGGATTTTTTCTTTTCCCTTATCGTCCTTTTCGACAAGAACTTCCGCCAATGTTGTATCCTCAGAGAGGTCAATAAACAGCTTCAGATGCTCGTTGAGGAGATTGGCTGCCTGTGAGATTGCTTCCTTTGCGGAGATGGTACCATCGGTCCATACTTCCAGGATCAGCTTATCATAGTCTGTCACCTGGCCCAGACGGGTATCCTCCACCTGGTAGTTCACCTTCAGCACAGGGGTATAGATACTATCAACTGCAATCACATCGATTGGAGAATTCATTATCTGCTTGTTGCGCTCTGCGGAAACATAGCCTCTGCCACGATCGATCACGACTTCCATGTAGAGTCTTGCGTCCTTGCCCAGCGTTGCGATGTGCATGCCGGGATCGAGGATGCAGACCTCCGAGTCGTTCTTGAAGTCGGCTGCGGTAACTTCGCATTCGCCCTCTTTTTCGATGTAGATGGTCTTCGGACCCTCTCCATAGAGCTTTGCGGTAAGTCCCTTGAGATTCAGAATAATTTCGCTTACATCCTCTTTGACACCGGGGATTGTACTCAATTCATGGTGTACACCATCAATCTTCACAGAATTCACAGCCACACCGGGCAATGAGGAGAGCAGTACACGCCGCAGGCTATTGCCCAGGGTGATACCATACCCGCGTTCCAGCGGTGCTAAAACAAATTTACCGTATTTCCCGTCGCTACGCAGTTCCACTGTATCGAGTTCCGGCTTTTCAATATTCTCCAGCATAAAAATACCCTCCTATGCGTGGTAACTTTGTCTGTGGTTTTGTTCCAATGTTCCGCGTAATGCAAGTGATTACTTGGAGTACAATTCGACGATCAGATGTGCTGCGACTTCGTAATCCAGATCTTCCGGCTTTGCCAGACGAACGATCTTTGCGGAGAAGTTTTCCTTATCTGCTTCCAGCCATGCCGGAACGGTACGGTCTGCAGTCTGCTCTACAACTTCCTTGAACTTTGCGCTGTCACGGCTGCCCTCATACAGAGCGACAACGTCGCCCTCCTTGACACGGTAAGACGGAATGTCTACCCGCTGGCCGTTTACGGTAAAGTGCTTGTGGGTTACCAGCTGTCTTGCTTCCCGGCGGGTCAGAGCCAGACCCATGCGGAAAACAACGCTGTCCAGACGGGATTCCAGGCAAGCGATCAGGTTGTCACCAGCCTTGCCCTCCATCTTGGATGCGATCTCGAACAGGTGGTAGAACTGCTTTTCACCTACACCGTAGATGAACTTCAGCTTCTGCTTTTCCTTCAGCTGCATGCCATATTCAGAAACCTTCTTCCGGTTGTTTGCGCCCGGATTCCGGTTGGACTGTTTTGCGATACCCATAACCATCGGGCTGATACCCAGATAGCGGCATCTCTTGAGAATCGGTTCTCTACTTACTGCCATGATACATTACACCTCCTGCAAATGCAATTAGACACGACGTCTCTTCGGCGGACGGCAACCATTGTGAGGGATCGGGGTAACATCCTTGATCATCTTTACCTCCAGACCAACGGTCTGCAGTGCGCGGATTGCTGCCTCACGGCCGGATCCCGGACCCTTTACATATACTTCTACAGACTTCAGGCCGTGTTCCATTGCTGCCTTTGCCGCAGTTTCTGCTGCTGTCTGTGCAGCGAACGGCGTAGACTTTCTGGAGCCGCGGAAGCCCAGTCCGCCAGAGCTTGCCCAAGAAATGGCATTGCCCTGTGTATCGGTAATGGTTACGATGGTGTTGTTAAATGTGGACTGAATGTGTACTGCACCGTTTTCGATGTTCTTACGCTCTCTGCGGCGGCGTACAACAACCTTTTTGCCTTTCTGCTGTGCCAAAACGAAACACCCTCCCTTACTTCTTCTTGTTTGCGATGGTCTTTACCGGACCCTTGCGGGTTCTTGCGTTTGTCTTTGTCCGCTGGCCTCTTACCGGCAGACCCTTGCGGTGACGAACGCCACGGTAGCAACCGATTTCCACGAGTCTTTTGATATTCAGAGCCACTTCACGGCGGAGGTCACCCTCAACCACGCAGTGCTTGTCGATATAGTCACGCAGCTTTGCAACGTCCTCTTCGGACAGATCCTTGACACGGATATCCGGGTTTACGCCGGTACCTGCCAGAATTTCGTCTGCTGTGCTGCGGCCGATTCCGTAGATATAAGTCAGACCGATCTCGATCCGCTTATTTTTCGGAAGGTCTACACCTGCTATTCTTGCCATTATTCTCGCACCTCCATGTTAAAAAATCCCGAGCTTAGCCCTGACGCTGCTTATGCTTCGGATTTTCGCAGATTACCATTACTTTGCCTTTACGCTTAATTACCTTGCATTTTTCGCAAATCGGCTTTACGGAAGGTCTTACTTTCATTGCAACTGTCCTCCTTCTCGGAACAACTGTGCAGCCGGCCGGTTGCCGTCTGCTGGTTTCTTTACTTTGCTCTCCAGGTGATTCTGCCCTTTGTCAGGTCATAGGGCGACATCTCGATTTTCACCTTATCGCCCGGCACGATACGAATGTAGTTCATCCGCAGTTTGCCAGACACATGTGCCAGGATGACATGCTTGTTTTGCAGTTCCACCTTGAACATGGCGTTCGGCAAAGATTCCAGCACGATTCCCTCGACCTCAATTACATCTTGCTTTGACAAATTGATAACCTCCCCGATCGGGTGTTTTAACCATATTGTTTCAACATATTTCTGAGCTTCTTGTCCGTCACATCCTCCATGGGCACCGTTTGGCGGGTGCTCTGGAGATGCCGTATCTTTTTCCGTTTCGGTGCAGCGAGCTTGCGTCGTTTGCCGTCTGCGATCCAGGCAAAGCCCTCCGCAGCGTCCACCACAACAAAATAACCGCCCCGATCCCGACCGGCCATTGCACGAACTACCAGGCCTTTTGAAGGTTCCACGTGAAGTTTCCCTCCATTACGGTCTGGTCAGAATCACCGGACCATCCTGCGTCACTGCAATTTCGTGTTCAAAATGTGCCGCAAGTGAGCCGCTGCGGGTCACGACCGTCCAGCCATCGCTGAGGACACGAACCGCATCGCCTTTGACGTTAATCATTGGCTCGATGCAGAACGTCATACCGGACACCAGCCGAACGCCATGGCCGGCCTTGCCGTAATTCGGCACCTCCGGATCCTCATGCATTTCGTGTCCGATTCCGTGACCGCAGTATTCCCGCACAATACCGTATCCGCGGGAACCGCAATATTCTTCCACTGTATGAGATACGTCACCCAGGCGGGCGCCCACTCTTGCAGCATCGATCGCCGCATAAAGGCTTGCCTCGGTTACGCGGAGGAGGTCGGCTGCCTCCTCTGAAATATCACCCACGGCGAATGTGTAAGCATTGTCGCCCACAAATCCGTCGAAAGTTGCGCCCACGTCCACGCTGACGATATCGCCCTCACGGATGATGCGCTTCTTGCTGGGAATGCCGTGAATAATCTCGTCATTGATCGAAATGCAGGCACTTGCAGGAAAGCCGCCGTATCCCAGGAATGTCGGGACTGCACCGCAGCTGACGATGAAATCGTGAATGGATTTATCCAGCTGTTTGGTGGTCATTCCGGGATGGATCACTTTTCCGGCATGTTCCAAGGCACGGGCAGCGATGCGCCCTGCCTCCCGCATTTTAAGCAAATCCGATTTTGACTTGATGGTAATACTCATTGTACACCCACTGCCTTCAAGGTCAGAGCGGTGGTATCTGCCACCTCTTCCTGACCGACTACAGTTTCAAGCTTCCCCTGCTTCTCGTAATATGCCTTCAGGGGTTCCGTGGTCTTGTGGTATACGGCCAGACGATCCAGAACCGTTTCCGGCTGGTCATCCTTGCGGATGATGGTCTTGCCGCCGCACTTATCGCAAACCCCCTCGACCTTGGTGGGCTTGAACTGAATGTGATAGGTTGCGCCGCACTTCTCGCAGACTCTTCTGCCAGAAACACGGGTCTGAATGGTTTCATCCGGAACGTAGATCTCCAGAACCTTGTCGATCTTCACGCCCATCTCGTCCAGCGCCTCTGCCTGAGGAACGCTGCGGGGAAAGCCATCCAGAATGAAGCCAGCCTTGCAGTCATCCTGTGCAATGCGCTCTTTCAGGATGCCGATGACGATATCATCGGAAACCAGAGCGCCGCTGTCCATGGCTGCCTTGGCTTTTACGCCGTATTCCGTACCGGTGCGAACTGCCTCACGCAGCATGTTGCCGGTCGAAATCTGGGGAATGTTCAGTGCCTGTGAAATCACTTCTGCCTGAGTGCCCTTGCCGGCACCCGGTGCGCCTAAGAGAATCAGATTCATAGGGTAAATCTCCTTATCTTATTCGAGGAAGCCCTTGTGATGACGCATCATCATCTCAGACTCCAAGGTACGAACGGTTTCCAGAGCCACACTAACAACGATCAGTACGGTCGTACCGCCCATTGCCAGAGAGCCCAGGTTCTGGTCTGCCATAACCAGGAAAATCGGCATAATGGCGATGACACCGAGGAAGAATGCGCCCACCAGAGTGATCTTGGACAGAACACGCTGAATGTAATCCGAAGTCGGCTTGCCGGGACGGATACCCGGGATACCGCCGTTGCTCTGGCGCAGGTTGTTTGCGATTTCAATGGGATTGTACTGCATCGACACATAGAAGTAGTTGAATGCAATAATCAGGATGAAGTAGATCACCGCATAAGACAGCGATCTGGTATTGAAGAAGTTGATGAATCCGTTATAGAACTTCTGCCAGAAGCCGTCCGGGTCGGTATAAACCGGCTTGAACAGGCTGATGGTGCTGGGCAGAGACATGAAAGACATGGCGAAGATGATCGGCATAACACCGCTCATGCACACCTTAACTGGAATGTGCGTGGACTGTCCGCCATACTGCTTTCTGCCAACAACACGCTTTGCATACTGAATCGGGATCCGGCGCTCCGAAGCGTTCATGAACACGATGAATGCGATCATTACCACAAAGAGTACCAGGACTGCCAGAGATTCGAAGAAATACCGCTGCGGTTCGTTCAGGGTCAGATCCCACAGTCTTCCCACATAAACGGGGAAGCGTGCCAGGATGCCGGCGAACAGGAGCATCGAGATGCCGTTGCCGATTCCCTTGTCGTTGATCCGGTTTCCCATCCAGACAACGATGGAAGTACCGGCGATAAAGGACATGACGATAACGAAGCCGATGAAAACATTGGCTGCGGTAGAACCGCCGTCCGTCACTGCGTTCATCTGATTCTTCAGCGTCAGATAATATGCGAAGGACATAAACGCAGCCAGTGCCATTGCGACAGCGGCTGTAATTCGGTTGAGTTTCTTCTGTCCCTCTTCTCCCTCATCCCGCATGCGTTCCAGCGGCGGGAGGGCGTAGGTCAACAGCTGCATAATAATGGAGGCGTTGATATACGGTGTGATGGACAGAGAGAAAACGGTTGCATTGGACAGCGCACCACCGGTCAGGATATCCAGGTATTCCAGGAAGTTACCATCGCTTGCGTTGCTGGCCATCCAGGTTTTTACGACGTCGGTATCCAGAAATGGAACCACGACTGCGCAGCCCATGCGGAAGATCAAAAGCATGAGTAAAGTGTACAACATCTTTTTCCGGATTTCCGGAATGCTGAAAGCATTTCGCAATGTCTTAAACACGTTACATCACCTCTGCTTTTCCGCCAGCCTTTTCGATTTTTTCAGCTGCGCTCTTGGTGAACTTTGCAGCCTTTACAGTCAGCTTAGTTGTCAGCTCGCCGTCGCCGAGCACCTTGACACCATCGCATGCCTTCTTGATCAGACCAGCAGCGATGAGCAGTTCTGCATCAACAACGGTACCTTCTGTGAACTGATTCAGGTCAGAAACGTTTACAATGGCATATTCCTTTGCGAAAATGTTGTTGAAACCTCTCTTCGGAATACGTCGAGTCAGGGGCATCTGGCCGCCTTCGAAACCGATTCTTACGCCGCCGCCGCTACGTGCATTCTGGCCCTTATGGCCCTTGCCTGCGGTCTTGCCGTTACCGGAACCGTGGCCACGGCCAATTCTCTTAACTTCCTTGGTGGAGCCTTCTGCCGGGGACAATTCGTGAAGCTTCATAATGTGCACCTCCTTAGATGATAACTTATGCTTCTGTAACCTCTACGAGGTGAGAAATTTTCTGGATTTTGCCGAGGGTTGCCTCATTTTCCGGCTGTACGCTAACATCGCCGACCTTCTTCAGACCCAGCGAATTTGCGGTAGCGATCTGGTCCTTCTTGCGACCGATCAGGCTTTTTACGAGCTTGATATTCTTTGCCATTTCGCACCCTCCTTACTTCAAGATTTCCTTGACAGACTTGCCGCGCTTTTCTGCAACTTCAGCTGCAGTGGTGCAGGATGCCAGTCCGTTGATGGTTGCACGAACGACGTTGCACGGATTGTTGGAGCGCAGCGACTTCGTACGGATATCCTTGATGCCTGCTACTTCGATGACAGCACGAACCGGGCCGCCGGCGATCACACCGGTACCGGGAGCAGCCGGCTTCATCAGAACTTCGCCTGCGCCGAACTTTCCTACGATTTCGTGCGGGATGGTTGTGCCGCGCAGCGGGATCTGGATCAGGTTCTTCTTTGCGTCCTCAATGCCCTTGCGGATCGCATCCGGAACTTCACCGGACTTACCCAGACCGAAGCCTACGATGCCATTGCCGTCGCCGACAACAACCAGTGCTGCGAACTTCATGATACGACCGCCCTTTACGGTCTTGGATACGCGGTTAATGGAAACCACCTTTTCTGCAAGTTCGAGTCCCTGCGGATCAATTTTAGCCAAAGTAATACCTCCCTTGTTTAGAACTTCAGTCCGTTCTCACGTGCGCTGTCTGCCAATTCCTTGACTCTGCCGTGATACAGATAACCGCCTCTGTCGAATACAACATCGGTGATGTCCTTCTCCAGTGCACGCTTTGCGATCATCTCGCCAACCTTGCGTGCGCCCTCTGCGTTTCCGCCGACACCCTCGAATGCCTTATCCATGCTGGATGCGGATGCCAGAGTTACGCCGTTTACATCGTCGATCAGCTGTGCATAAATATGCTTGGTCGAACGGTATACGCACAGACGCGGGCGCTCAGGAGTGCCGGAAATCTTTGCACGAACTCTTGCGTGTCTTTTTGCTCTGGCTTTCTTGCTATCAATCTTTTTAATCATAGCGATTTACTCCTTTCTCGAATTACTTCTTGCCCTTGCCGGCCTTACCTTCCTTGCGGATGATATGCTCGTCAACGTAGCGGATGCCCTTGCCCTTATAAGGCTCCGGCGGACGCTTTTCACGGACTTCCGCTGCAAACTGGCCAACTTCCTGCTTGTCGATGCCGCTTACCACGATGGTGTTCGGCTGCGGAACGTCCAGCTTGATGCTATCGGTCTCTGCAACGATAACCTGATGAGAATAACCCAGGTTCATGACAACTTCCTTGCCCTTCTTTGCAGCACGATAGCCAACGCCCTCGATGATCAGGGTCTTGGAGTAACCGTTGGTTACGCCCTCCACCATATTTTCGATGAGTGTTCTAGTCAGTCCGTGCAGGGATCTGTGCTCCTTGTCATCGGTCGGACGGGTAACGGTTACCACGCCGTCTGCGACCTCGATGCCCAGCTCCTTGGAAAACTGTCTGGAGAGAGTGCCCTTCGGTCCCTTGACGGTAACCAGGTTCTCTTCGCACTTTACTTCTACGCCGGCAGGAACACTAATCGGTTTTTTTCCTATTCTTGACATAATCCCGTGTCCTCCTTACCAAACGAATGCTAAAACTTCGCCGCCGACATTCAGCTCGCGAGCCTTCTTATCTGTCATAATACCCTTTGAGGTAGAAACGATTGCAATGCCCAGTCCCTTGCGAACCTTCGGCATATCCTCACAGCTGGAATAGATCCGCAGACCCGGCTTCGATACCCGGCGCAGACCGGTGATAACCGGGCTGCGGTTTTCGCTGTACTTCAGCGTGATGCGGATTACGCCCTGCTTTCCATCTTCAATCACCTGAAAGCCCTTGATGTAGCCTTCGTCCAGCAGAATCTGGGTGATTGCCTTCTTGACATTGGAAGCGGGAACGTCAACTGTGGCGTGCCGTGCGGAACTTGCATTGCGGATTCTTGTCAGAATATCTGCGATTGTATCTGTAATCTGCATGCCAATGACCTCCTTTTCGTAGAACTCCTTTTTACCAGCTTGCTTTTTTTACGCCCGGAATCTTGCCCTCATGTGCCAGCTCACGGAAGCATACACGGCAAACGCCGAACTTTCTCAGATAGGAATGAGGTCTTCCGCAGATCTTACAACGGGTATAAGCTCTGGTGGAAAACTTGGGAGTTCTCTGCTGCTTTAATTTCATTGCCTTTTTTGCCATGACTTTGTTCCTCCCTGTTTACTTTGCGAACGGTGCGCCGAGGAGTGTCAGCAGTTCCTTTGCTTCCTCGTCTGTCTGTGCCGTTGTGATAAAGTTGATATCCATACCTCTAACCTTATCGATCTTATCGTACTCAATCTCCGGGAAGATCAGCTGTTCCTTGATACCGGTGGAGTAGTTGCCCTTACCGTCGAAGGAATTGCCGTTGATGCCGCGGAAGTCACGTACACGCGGGAAGCTGACATTGAACAGCTTGTATACGAACTCGTACATTCTCTCGCCACGCAGTGTTACCTTCACGCCGATGGGCATGCCCTCACGGAGCTTGAAGTTTGCGACGGACTTCTTTGCTCTGCAAACAACCGGTCTCTGACCTGTGATTGCTGCAAGATCAGTCATGATGGCATCGATGACCTTTGCATTGTCCTTTGCCTCGCCGGCTGCAACATTGACAACCACTTTCTCCAGCTTCGGGATCTGCATCACATTGGAGTAACCGAACTTCTTCATCATTGCAGGAGCAACGGTGCTATTGTAATAATCTTTCAATGTAGACATATCGTTTCTCCTTTACTCAAAAGATTTGCCGCACTTCTTGCAGACACGCAGCTTCTTACCGTCCTCGATCACATGACCAACTCTGGTGGGCTTGCCGCACTTCGGGCAAACCAGCTGTACCTTGCTTGCATACAGGGCAGCTTCTGTGGTGACGATTCCGCCAACCTGACCCATACGGGTAGGCTTTACGTGCTTGGTAACCACGTTGAAGCCTTCTACGATGACCTTGCCTTCCTTCGGGCTGACTGCTACGACCTTGCCGGTCTTTCTGCCCTTCGCCTTGTCATCTTTATCGTTGTACTGATACTCATCCTTACCAGTCAGCAGGATTACGGTGTCGCCTGTTTTTACATGAATCTTACTCATTTTGTTGGCACCTCCACCTTACAGAACTTCCGGTGCGAGGCTCAGGATCTTCATATAATCCTTTTCACGAAGCTCTCTTGCAACCGGCCCAAAAATACGAGTACCCTTGGGATTTTTGTCTTCACGGATAATGACAGCAGCGTTCTCATCGAAGCGGATGTAGGTTCCGTCTTCTCTGCGCAGGCCCTTCTTGGAACGAACGATAACAGCTTTCACTACGTCGCCCTTCTTTACCACGCCGCCGGGTGTTGCTTTCTTAACAGATGCGACTACGACATCGCCGATATTTGCATATCTTCTGCGAGTGCCGCCGAGAACTCTGATGCACATCAGTTCCTTCGCACCGGTGTTATCCGCAACCTTCATATAAGACTGCATCTGAATCACAGCGAGTTCCTCCTTTCAGAATCGCTTTTGGATAAGCGGGTTCTGTTTTCTCTATTGATGTGTTTACTTAGCCTTTTCGATGATTTCAACCACACGCCATCTCTTGTCCTTGGACAGCGGACGGGTTTCCATCACTTCAACACGGTCACCGACTCTGCACTCGTTGTTCTCATCGTGTGCCTTCAGGCGAACGGTTCTCTTCACGATCTTCTTGTACAGCGGATGTTTTACATTGTCGACGATTGCAACAACGACGGTCTTGTCCATCTTATCGCTGACAACCATGCCGACTCTGGTTTTTCTCAAATTTCTCTCAGCCACAGTAAAACCCTCCTCTTACTGCTGTGCAGACAGACGCAGTGCTGTCTTTACACGAGCAATGTCCTTTTTAACAGCCTTAATGCGAGCTGTATTTTCAAGCTGATTTGCTGCGAGCTGGAAACGGAGTGCAAAGAGCTCTTCCTTCAGGCTTCCCAGCTTTGCGTTCAGCTCTTCGGCCGACATGTTCTTTACTTCGGTTGCTTTCATTACTGCTCGCCTCCTTGTTCAGCTTTTACAAACTTACACTTAATCGGCAGCTTGTGCATTGCAAGACGCATTGCTTCTCTTGCAGTTTCTTCCGGTACGCCTGCGATTTCGAACAGGACTCTGCCCGGCTTTACGACTGCTACCCAATATTCCGGAGCACCCTTACCGGAACCCATACGAGTACCGAGGGGCTTCTTGGTAACAGGCTTATCCGGGAAGATCTTGATCCATACCTGACCGCCACGCTTGATATAACGTGTCATTGCGATACGGGCGGATTCGATCTGGTTGGAAGTGATCCAAGCCGGCTCCAGTGCCTGGATGCCGTATTCGCCGTTGCTTACAAAATTACCTCTGGTTGCCTTACCGGTCATACGTCCTCTGTGAACGCGGCGGTATTTTACTCTCTTCGGAAGCAGCATTATTGGTTACCTCCTTCTCTTCTTGCGTCACGGCGGAAGCTGCCGCCGTTTCTGCGGTCACCGCCACGGTTGTCACGACGACGTCTGTCATCACGGCCCCGGGGCTCACGAGTCTTTCTCTCTACCTTTTCTCTCTGGGAAGCAGCCTTTGCTGCATCGCCCTTGAGCACTTCGCCCTTATAGATCCAAACCTTTACGCCGATACGGCCGTAAGTGGTGTGTGCCTCTGCGAAGCCATAGTCGATATCTGCACGAATGGTCTGCAGCGGGATGGTACCCTCGTGGTAGCTCTCAGAACGTGCGATTTCTGCACCGCCCAGTCTGCCGGAAACCTTGGTCTTGATACCCTTTGCGCCCAGACGCATTGCACGGCCGATAGACTGCTTCATTGCACGGCGGAAGGAGATACGGTTCTCCAGATCCAGTGCGATCTTTTCAGCAACCAGCTGTGCATCCATATCCGGCTGCTTTACTTCTACGATGTTGACATAAACCTGCTTGTTCAGCATCTTTTCCAGCTGTGCACGCAGTTTTTCGATCTCTGCGCCGCCGCGGCCGATTACGACACCCGGCTTAGCGCAGTGGATGTGGATTCTAACCTTGTCTGCGAAACGCTCGATCTCAATTCTCGGAACGCCTGCTGCATACAGGTTCTTCTTGATGAACTTACGAATGTTATAATCTTCTACCAGCGTATCGCCGAAGTCAGACTTATTCGCGAACCAACGAGAATCCCAATCCTTAATGACGCCGACACGAAGACCGTGCGGATTAACCTTCTGGCCCATAACTCAACCTCCTTGGGATTATTCTTCTTCTTTCAGAACAATGGTGATGTGTGAAGTTCTCTTAAAGATGCGGAAGGCTCTGCCCTGTGCTCTCGGCTGGATCCGCTTCATGATCGGACCCGGTGTTACGAAGCACTCCGCAACGTAGAGATTTTCCTTGTTCATGCTGTGATTATTTTCTGCATTTGCAATTGCGGACTTCAAGAGCTTTTCCAGCAGCGGGCTGGCAGCCTTCGGAGTGAGGTCCAGAGTCGCCAGTGCGATATCCACAGGCTTGTTACGGATCAGATCCAGAACGATCTGAACCTTGCGCGGAGAAATCCGTGCATTTCTCAGATATGCTTTTGCTTCCATGTGATCTCCTCCTTCCGCTTACTTCTTACCATTGTTGGATGTCTTAGAACCAGCGTGTCCCTTAAAGGTTCTGGTCGGTGCGAATTCACCCAACTTGTGTCCTACCATATCTTCTGTCACATATACCGGAACGTGCTTGCGACCGTCATGCACAGCGATGGTGTGGCCTACGAAATCCGGGAAAATGGTAGAAGAACGGCTCCATGTCTTGAGCACTTTCTTCTCGCCGGCTTCGTTCATAGCCTGTACACGCTTGAGGAGGACTTCCTGGACGTAAGGTCCCTTTTTGATACTTCTGCTCATGAGTGTGTTCCTCCTTTCCCTTATCTACCGTTGCGGCGTTTTACAATATACTTATCGGATGCCTTGTGCTTTGCACGAGTCTTATAACCCAGAGCCGGCTTACCCCAAGGAGTAACAGGTCCCGGACGACCGATCGGCGACTTACCTTCACCACCACCGTGCGGGTGATCGTTCGGGTTCATAACAGAACCTCTGACGGTAGGTCTCCAGCCCTTGTTTCTCACGCGGCCAGCCTTACCGTAATGTACGTTTTCGTGGTCGATGTTAGAAACCTGGCCGATGGAAGCACGGCACTCGATCGGCACTTTTCTCATTTCGCCGGAGGGCAGACGAACCAGTGCGAAAGCACCTTCCTTGCCCATCAGCTGTGCCATGTTGCCTGCGCTGCGGACCAGCTGAGCGCCCTTACCCGGATACAGTTCAATTGCGTGGATAAAGGTACCAACCGGAATGTTTACCAGCGGCAGTGCGTTGCCCGGCTTGATGTCAGCATCTGCGCCAGAGCGGACAACAGCGCCAACCTTCAGACCTTCCGGTGCGAGGATGTAGCGCTTTTCGCCATCTTCATACTGAACCAGTGCGATGAATGCGCTGCGGTTCGGATCGTACTCCAGCGTCAGAACAGTTGCGTTCATGCCGTCCTTTGCACGCTTGAAGTCGATGACACGATACTTTCTGCGGTTTCCGCCGCCTCTGTGGCGGACGGTAATTCTGCCGTAGCTGTTGCGGCCCGAGTTCTTCTTCAGCGGCTCGAGCAGGCTCTTCTCCGGCTTTACCTTCGACAGACCCGAATAGTCGGTCACAGTCATATTTCTGCGGGACGGGGTCGTCGGTTTATAGGTCTTAATGGCCATTCTTTTCACTCCTTATATAAATGCCAGATTTGCGGGAGCATCACTCCCATACTCGTTACAGACGATTCAGTCTCTGTAACTTAGAACATACCGTCGAAGAATTCGATGGTACCCTTGCGCTTGGTGCCGTCCTTGCCCTTTTCCGGATCCGGATTGATGGTGATAACAGCCTTCTTGAAATCCGGGCGCTTACCAACGTTGCGACCCATGCGCTTGGTCTTTCCGGTGCAGTTTACGGTATTTACCTTCAGAACCTGTACCTGGAACAGAGCTTCAGCAGCCTGTGCGATCTCAACCTTATTGGCATCCTTTGCAACCTTGAAGGTGTACTTGCCGCTCTGCATGTCGTCGACACTGCGTTCCGTGATAACCGGGGTCAGAATGATATCCTGCGGTGCTTTCACTTTGCATACACCTCCTCGATTTTTGCAACAGCATCCTGTGCGATGATGAACTTGTCATAGTTCAGGATGTCATATACGTTCAGGGTGTTGACAGCAGCGGTCTTGACACCCGGAATATTTGCTGCACTCTTAACGACCTTCTGGTCTGCAACAGCAGTTACCAGCAGAGCCTTGCCCTCTACGTTCAGTGCCTTGAGCATTGCAACGATGGTCTTTGTCTTGAATTCGTCCATCTTCAGGCTGTCCAGAACGATCATATTCTGATCCAGAACCTTGGTGGAAAGTGCAGACTTCATAGCCAGTTTTCTGACTTTCTTGTTCAGTGCATAGCGGTAGCTTCTCGGCTTCGGTCCGAGTGCTACGCCGCCGTGTGTCCACTGGGGAGCACGGATGGAACCCTGTCTTGCATGGCCAGTACCTTTCTGTCTCCAGGGCTTTCTGCCGCCGCCTCTTACCTCAGTACGGGTCAGAGTGGACTGTGTGCCCTGACGCTGATTGGCGAGATAGTTGACTACCGATGCATGCATAACTGCCTCATTGGGCGTAATTGCGAAAACCGCATCTGAAAGCTCGGTTTCAGATACCTGCTGGCCTGCCATGTTAAATACTGCAATCTTTGCCATTGATGTTTCCTCCTTTCTTACGCCTTGACGCTGTCAGTGATTACGACAACCCCGCCCTTTGCGCCCGGGATTGCGCCCTTAACTGCGATGAGATTATTCTCACTATCGACCTTTACGATCTCCAGATTCTGAACGGTAACCTTCTCTGCGCCCATGTGGCCCGGCATGCCCTTGCCCTTGTAGATACGGGACGGAGAGGAGCATGCGCCCATGGAACCTGCCTGACGGTGAACCGGGCCGGTACCGTGGGTTTCCTTCAGTCTGTGCTGATTGTGGCGCTTGATGGCACCTGCAAAGCCCTTACCCTTGCTGGTACCGCTGACATCCACGCTGTCACCGACTTCAAAGGTATCTGCCTTGATGACGTCGCCGACATTCAGATCTGCGCTGCCAGCCAGACGGAATTCCTTCAGTGTTTTCTTTGCTGCCACATTGGCCTTGGTGAAGTGACCCTGCATCGGCTTGGTCAGGCGGGTTGCCTTCACATCGCCAAAGCCGAGCTGTACTGCCTCATAGCCGTCGTTTTCGGTTGTCTTCTTCTGGATGACAACGCACGGGCCGGCTTCAATGACAGTAACCGGAATTACCTTTCCGGATTCGTCGAAGATCTGCGTCATGCCGACCTTCTTGCCGATAATTGCCTTTTGCATTTTGCTTTCCTCCTGTTGGTTATTGGTTGACTTTCGTCAACATGACCGATGGTGTTTCCACCATCTGCGGCAAAATCGCTTTTGCCGCGCGGGCTTTTTTACTTGAGTTCCACGATAACAACGTCAACGCCTGCCGGAATCTCCAGCTTCTGCAGAGCTTCCTGTGTCTTCTGAGTCGGACGGATTACGTCGATCAGACGCTTGTGGGTGCGGCGCTCGAACTGCTCACGGCTGTCCTTGTACTTGTGAGTTGCACGCAGGATCGTAACGATCTCCTTGTCGGTCGGGAGCGGGATCGGACCCGATACCTGAGAACCGCTTCTCTTTGCAGCCTCTGCGATTTTTGCAGCAGCAGCATCTACTGTTGCGTGTTCATAGCCCTTGATCTTGATTCTGATCTTCTGATTGCTTGCCATTTTTTCGCCTCCTTTGCATTTTGGGGGCCGGAGCGGAAACCGCTCCGTCAGGATTTTCCACGGTGCCGGGTGTTCCCGGCACATAGGTACAAAAAAACTCGAAAAATACAGAGATTTTCCGAGCCAGAGTCACAGCAGCACAAAACAGACATAGCGAGAGCCATGCGCTTTTCTTGTACACAAACTGTGCCTATCCTGATTCGCCCGGTTTAAAATCGGACATACTCCATGAAAATTCCCCGGCATACCGCCGGCAACCTTTCACTTCAACGCATATCTATTGCAATCATGCTTATACATTCTAGCATATTCCGGCGGAAATTGCAAGGGGTTTTGCAAAGTTTCCGCATCCGTCTTTGTAAATTTTTTGTGTACACCGGAATTTCGTGATTTCGTTCCTCATTTTTCCCGCCGCTTTGCGAAAAAAACAAAATTTTGAATCTTATCTTGTTTTTTTTTCAAAAGTATGCTATACTATTCTCACAAGAAGCAGTACCGCAGTCTGTACTATACTATTTTATAATGGGGGAAAAAGAGAGAGCAACTGTTTTTTAGGAAAGGAAAAAAGCATATGAATTACACAGAGGCAAAGCAGTACCTTGCCCGGCACGGGCAGGAGCATCTGCTGCATTTTTACGACACCCTGACCCCGCCCCAGCAGGAATCGCTGCTGGCGCAGATCGCCGGACTGGGGCTGGAGCGGCCGCAGTTTCGGGACAGAAACGCCCTGACCCAGAAGCGGGGAGAATTTTCCCCGCTGGGTGCGCTCACCATGGAGGAGATCCGGAAAAACGAGGCAAAGTACCGGGAGATCGGGCTGCGTGCCATTCGGGAGGCAAAGGTGGGAGCTGTGCTGCTCGCCGGCGGACAGGGCTCACGGCTGGGCTTTGAGCACCCCAAGGGCATGTTCAACATGGGCAGGACACGGGAGCTGTACATTTTCCAGTGCCTCATCGAGAACCTGAAGCGTGTCACGGACGAGGCGCAGGCGTACGTGCCCCTGCTGATCATGACCAGCAAGCAGAACAACGAGGAGACGCAGGCGTTTTTCCGGGAGCACGGCTATTTTGGCTACAGTGCCGACAACATCGATTTCTTCACGCAGGAAACTGAGCCGGCGGTGGACGAGGACGGAAAGATTCTCATGACCGCCCCCGACCAGATCGCCCTGCTGCCCAACGGCAACGGCGGATGGTTCTCCTCCATGCAGCGTGCCGGACTGCTGGAAAAAGTGCACAGCATCGGCATCGAGTGGCTGAACGTCTTTGCAGTGGACAACGTGCTCCAGCAGATCGCCGACCCCGTCTTTCTGGGGGCGACCATCGACTCCGGCTGTGCCTCCGGCGGCAAGGTTGTCAGCAAGGCTGCGCCGGATGAGCGGGTAGGCGTGCTCTGTCTGGAGGACGGCAAGCCCTCCATCGTGGAGTACTTCGAGATGACCGACGAAATGCGCACTCTGCGCAATCCGGACGGCAGCCTTGCCTACCGGTTCGGCGTCATTCTGAACTACCTGTTCCGGGTAGATGCGCTCACCCACACGCTGAACTCCGACTTTCCCCTGTATGTGGCGCACAAGAAGATCGCCCACATCAACGCCGACGGCGTCCTCGTCAAGCCGGACAAGCCCAACGGCTACAAATTCGAAACGCTGGTGCTGGACATGGTGCACATGCAGGACAGCTGCCTTGCCTTTGAGGTAGACCGCAGCCGGGAATTTGCACCGGTCAAGAACGCCACCGGCGTGGACTCGGTAGAAACGGCGCAGGCGCTGCTGGAGCAGAACGGCGTGACGCTCTAATTACACAGAAACAACAGGCGGAGGAAATTCCTGCGGCGGTATGCCGGGGAACTTCCTCCGCTTTTTCATTATGCGTTTTTCCGCAGCTTCACGGCGCACTTCATTCCCTGCCGGAACAGAAAGCGCACCAGCGGGCCGGCAAAGAACAGCTGCCAGCACAGCGCCATGGGGAAATTGAGGGCAGTGGTCTGGAGCCATACGGCGATGATCTGTCTGCCAGCGTGCTGGAACAGAATGGTGGCTGCGAGACTCATCAGCGGACACATCCACAGCACGGACACCACCGAGATCGCCAGCACCAGATGGAACGGGTTCTCTTTTTCCGGATTCACCATCTGCATCGCCTTGCGCTTGGCGAGCTTTCCCACCAGAAAAAAGTCCAGCACAAACGCCAGCACCGCCATAACAGGCAGTTCGCCCAGCGCCATGAGAAAGACACGGTTTTCCATACCGCCGATGCTGAGGGCGATGTTGTAGCAGATCATGGCATAAACCATCACCAGAACCATCATTCCGGTGAAAACAACTTCCTGTACCTTGTTTTTGGGCATAAAAATATCCTCCTGTGATAACAAAACTTTGCACTGCGTGTTGTTCGTTATCATCCGGAGGATGTGCGTTTCCAATTCTGAGAGCCTGCCGGCTCCTGTACCATCATTTGTGCCTGATTATTGTACCACAATTTCGGGGCGTTGTCAAGCCCATGATTTCAGAACCTGTCTTCACAAAATCCTGCATGATGTGCAGATTCCCTCGCCAAAGGTATCACTTTCCGGATAGCAGATTTCACAGCATCCGGCAACCTGCGAAGCGTGGCGTGCAAAACGGCACCCCGTCAAACCCGACGGAGTGCCGCTGTTTTTATGATTTTGTGCGGTTTGCCTCTGGCTTACGCCTCCACGATCACCTTATGGAATGATTTACGCGGTATAAGGCAGGTCATTTACCAGATGTACCAGAAACTTCAGCAGTACCATGCTGTCATCTGCGCTGTGCTTGCCGTCGCTGTTGCAGTCGGCGTTCAGCGCTGCCTGCTGGTTCAGTGTCACAAAACCGGCAACCGCCTTATTCAGCAGGACGGCATCCGCCAGATCCACGTCGCCGTCCAGAGTCACATCGCCATAGAACACGTCCGGATTGATGGAAACGGTCGTGCCCACAGTGGCGGTTGTGGCAGCGGTAGTTTCGGTTGTTGTGGTTGCAGTGGTTGTTGTGGTAGTAGTCTCAGTTGTTGTGATGCTGCCCAGAGAAACAAAAGAAATGCCATATATCTCAGCATAGGTTTCTGCATAAGAACCAGTGTAGCCGTAGATTGTCAAAATGTCACAGCCGAGAAAAGCATAATCTCCAATACTCGTCACGCTGTCCGGTATCATGATTTCTGTCAAGCTGGCACAGTAGGAAAAAGCCTCCTCTCCGATACTCGTCACGCTGTCCGGTATCGTGATTGATGTCAAACTG
>NZ_FR898086.1:0-943 GCF_000437175.1 Ruminococcus sp. CAG:330
CCGATGCTTGTGACACTACTCGGAATTTCAATGCTTTTTAAATTGCTGCAATTGTAAAACGCATACTTTCCGATGCTTGTAACGCCATCTTCAATCACAACTTTTTTTATGTTGTCTTTCTTCTGGGTTGCAGGGCTATCATTAGAGTAATTCTTCATCGTCCCCGTGCCGCTGATGGTCATTGTGCCGTCGGCGGCGAGTGTCCAGATCAGGCTGTCTTCGTTCCAGCGGGTTACAACTTTGTCTGCAACTTCACCGAAATTTTCGCTTGTCAGCGTAGAGCCGCCTTCAAGAAGCACCTCAGTCAGAGCAGTACAGCCGGAAAATGCTTCATCTCCTACGCTTTCAACACTCTTTGGAATGGTAATGCTTTTTAAGCCGGTGCAATTCCGAAACGCATACCTTTCGATACTTGTGACACTCTCTGGAATTGTGATACCTGTCAAGCTGCTGCAATACTCAAACGCAGAATCTTCAATGTTTGTGACACTCTCCGGAATCGTGATGTCTGTTAAACTGCTGCAACCGGAAAACGCAGAATTTCCGATGCTTGTGACACTATCTGGAATCGTGATGTCTGTCAAGCTGCTGCAACCGGAAAACGTATGATCTCCAATGCTTGTGACACCACTCGGAATTTCGAGGCTAGTTAAGCCGCCACACCCGGCAAACGCACCCTTTCCGATGTTTTTGACAGTTTCTGGAATTTCGATACTGGTTAAGCCGCCACAATTGTAAAACGCAAAAGCTCCGATGCTTGTGACACCTTCTGGAATTTCAATGCTTTTTAAATTGCTGCAATTGTAAAACGCAGAATTTCCGATGCTTGTAACGCCCTCTTGAATCACAACTTTTTTTACGTTGTCTTTCTTTTGGGTTGCAGGGCTACCAGAGTACCAACTATAACCCTTCATCGCCCCTGAGCCGCTGATGGTCATTGTGC
>NZ_FR898087.1:0-175 GCF_000437175.1 Ruminococcus sp. CAG:330
TGAGAAAAAAAGATTTTGACCGGACTTCAGAGCTGGTGGAAAAAAATGTGCCGCTGACATCAGAAACGGAGTCCTGCTATATCCATATGCTGGGCAATGCCAATGAAATGGTGCGCAAGCTTGCGTTTCAGTGGTTTCTTGCCAAGGCAGAGGAGGGCGTTTCAAGTGCGGAGAG
>NZ_FR898087.1:203-9450 GCF_000437175.1 Ruminococcus sp. CAG:330
CTATCGCTCGGGAATCGGGACGGTGCGCAATGACAGCCGTTTTGTCCTGTGGATTCAGCGGGCAGTGCGGGACGGCGACAGCAATGCGCAGACCTATCTGGGCAGCTATCTGCTGGAGGGTATCGAAAATGTGCTTCCGCAGGATGTGACGCATGGCATACAGCTTCTGGAACAGGCGGTATTGCAGGAAAATGCGGATGCCATGCTGATTCTGGGGCGCTGGCTGGTGGAACAGAATGACGGCAGACCGGAACAGCAGCAGCGTGGCTTTGCGCTGCTCCAAAAGGCGGAGAGCGCCGGAAATCCGGATGCGCTTTGTGAGGTGGGCTGCTGTCTGCTTTACGGTGTGGGAACACCGGCAAATCAAAAGCTGGGGCTGGAAAAATTGCGGCAGGCGGCGGAAGCCGGCATCTCGGTGGCGCAGGAGGTGCTGGGAACCTTTTTGATTCATACGAACGTCGAAAAAGCGGAGGACGTACGGAAACAGGGCGTGTACTGGCTGACCAAGGCCGCCGAAGAGGGAAGCCTCTCGGCGCAGCGGGAGCTGGGCTGCGGATACCTGTATAACGGCGACATTGAGGTCAATTTCTCCGAGGCGGAAAAGTGGCTGACACGTGCCGTAGAGGGCGGAGATATGGAATCCTGCGCATCGCTGGCGTACCTGTATCTGGAGGGACAGACAGCACGCTCCAGCCTGAAAAAGGCTGCCCGTGTCTTGCAGCTCGGCACAGAACGCGGCGATCATATGTGTATGACGCTGCTGGCATGTTTCTATCAGGACGGCATCTGTGTGCCGAAGGATCCCGAAAAGGCGTTCGCCATGTTTCAGGAGGCATCCTCCGACGAAATGAGCGCACGGTTTCACGTGGCGGAGTGCTATCTGTCCGGTTCTGGTGTGGAAAAGGACGAGGCGTTCGCATTGCAGTGGTATCGGGAGATCCGAAAGAGCCTGCCCATTGACAACATTCTCATCAACGAGTGTCACGTGATGGACGGCATCTCGGACACATCGAAAAAACGGGTGCAGCAGTTCCTGCGGAGAGCGGCGGAGGAAACCGGTAACGCCAAGGCGCAGTATGCCTTGGGCATGTGCCTTTTGAATCAGGGCAATCCCGTGCCGGCAGACGATGCCGAGGCAGCTGCCTGGCTTCAGAAAGCGGCAGATCAGGGGCACGCCCACGCCCAGACACAGCTGGGAATCTGCTATCTGGACGGCATCGGCATTCCGGAAGATCCGGAGAGAGCCGTGGAGCTGTTTGAAGCGGCATCGGCAGTGGGCGAGCGGGAGGCGACGTTCCAGCTGGGCAGCTGCTACCGCTTTGGCATTGGCGTGGATACCGATCTGGAGGAGGCTGTGCGTCTGCTGCGTATTGCGGCAGGAGAGTCCATGAAGATTCCTTGCACGCCCAATGCGTCTGCGCTGTATGCCCTCGGTGTCTGCTACGAGAACGGGGACGGCGTTCCGGTGGATACGGATAAGGCGCTGGACTATCTGAAACGTGCAGCGGATATGGGCAGCGCCGATGCCCAGTGTGAGCTGGGCTACTACTATTTCGATTCCGAGGAGAACTACGGAAAAGCACTGGAGTGGTTTCAGAAAGCGGCAGATCTGGGAAATCCCAACGGACAGTATATGGTGGGGATCTGCCACTTCAAAGGCGATGACGGCGAAGAGGACGAGATTGCCATGGACTGGTTCGAAAAAGCGGCGGATAACGGGCATGATGAGGCGCAGTATATGATGGGCTTCTGCTATTTCAACGGCATCGGCACCGATCCGGATGAGGACGAGGCTGCCTACTGGCTGCGCCTGGCGGCGGCGCAGGGACATGAGGATGCCAAGCAAATGCTGGAGGATTATATGCTGGGAGAAGCCGATGAGGACGACGATGATGATACCGGCAAACCGGAATAATTGCCGGCGCATCAGACAGGATGCATGACTTATCGATAGAAAAAACAGCTCGCTCCGAATGCGTTTCGGAACGAGCTGAACTTATGTCATATGTTTTGTTTACGATTCCCGCTTATCGTGGGCGGAGATGTCGTTTTGGGAGAAAACCGGCACGGGTGCAGCGTCCTTTTCGAACTGCATGTTTTCCGTATAAATGTAATCGATGATGCTGTGGGAACTGTCATATCCCTCATATTGCATTAAAATCCCTGTTTCCTGATCGACAAAAATTTCGAACTGGGATACGGCATCCTGTTCGGTTGCCGGAATGGTACCAGTGACAACGGCGCAGGCACGATTCTGGCAGGCTCTGGTCTCCCGAATCTGCCACTGTTCAAAATCGGCGAGATACCGCACTGCCAGCGACTGCGGAAAAAGACTGATGCTCACTTCCGGAATCCGGATGGGATCGGTGCGCATGTCCTTCTCGTCCTGCTGCTGACTGGCGGGCTGAATCCGGTCGGTTTTGTCGGTGATGTCTGTGCAGATCACCTTGCCGTCTTGGGCATAAACAATTTGGTTTCCGCAGTCCGACCAGTCCGTCGGGTTGTGGAAGGAGATTTTCGCATAGGAACAGTCCTGCATCAGATCGCAGGAAAATTCCACGGTCTGGATGCGGTCATCGCCGGTTTTGGAGTCGATGATTTTTCCGGAGATCTGGCTGAAATAGTCCACGGAGTTCCGCATTTTATGATACAGCTCTTCCTTCGAAATGGGTGTGAGCAAGAGAGGATTGGATTCTGTCAGGGAATTCGGCGGGGAAGCTGCGGGGGCGGTTTGCATGGTCTGGGATGTCGTGTCCGTTGCTGTTATAGAAATGTCCTGTGTGGATGCCATGGTGCAGCCGACTGCCAGAAATGTCAGTGCGGTCAGAGCTGCGACAATTGAGTACACATGGATTTTTTGACGCATAAAGATAACGTGCCTCCTGCTTAGAATCTGTCCCCAAAAATGTGAAACAGGCTCTTGGGTTCAAAGATGACAACAAGCCTCTGTTCCAAGCCGAAGCGGAATAGAAGCCTATCGTTTTTCTGCCATTTATTGTATCTCAAAATGCGGGGAATTGCAAGGGCTTTTTCACGAATGACAATTATTCTGCCTGAACGACAAAAAGAAGTCTGGATTTTCCAAGAAAATCCAGACTGTTTTCATTTGCTTTCGCCTGACTGGCTATGCCCGCACCGGACACGGTTCCGGAATGGGAAGCGTGATTTGCGCCGTAAAGGTGTGCGCCTCCGGACGGGGCTTGACCTGAAAGATGCCGTCGTATTTTTCCACAGTGCTGCGGATGCTGGTGAGTCCGATGCCGGTGTGGTCGGGTTTGGTGGAGTGCAGCTCTGTGCCGCAGCGGTTGAGAATGCCGTTGAACTGGTTGGCAAAGGCAATGGTGACAAAGTGATTGATCTGATGCATCTGAATGTGGATGCGCCGCTGTTCCGGCGGAACGGTGCAGTTTGCGGCAATGGCGTTATCCCAGAGGTTGGAGAAAATCGCCGTGATGTCGCAGTCCTCCAGAAATTCCAGCGGAAGATCTTCGATGTCCGTGGAAATGTGAATGTCCGCCTCCTCCGCCTCCGAGATTTTCTGCCCCATGACAATGCTGAGAATGGGGTTGGTGCAGTGAAATCCCTGGAACAGGTTGTTGACGTTCTGGTACAGCTCCTGAAAATAGGGCTGTGCCGCAGTGGCGTTTTCCTGCTGAAGCAGTCCCTCCACCACGGCGAGATGCTTTTTCATGTCGTGGAGCAGGATGCGGGAGTCCTGATAATTCTTCCCCAGCGTCCGGTAATAGTCCAGCTGGATCTTGTTCTGTTTTTTCGCCAGCTCCAATGCGGTTTTTTCCTGCTGGATGCGGGAATCCTGATAGATGACGAAAGCAGCATAGATGTCTACGCACAGAAATCCTGTTATCGCCAGAAGCAGCCAGATGGTGTCCGTGGAATCCTCCATCATCTGCATCATTGCCTCCAGCGCAAAGACTTCGCCGACGATCAGCCCGATGAGAAAACAGATCTTTTGCAGACTCAGCGTGACGGCTTTGTATCGGAGGGTGAGCATGGTGAAAATCTGGTAGGCAAAGAGAAAGAGCAGGACGTTGATGCTGCAGCAAAGCAGGGAGAGGGTGTTGGACTGCTGGACTTCTGCGATGCTGTGGTGGCTGAGAATCGCCGGCAGCAGGATGGAAAACGGGTCGCAGAACAGGCAGACCAGCACGTATGGCATGACTCGGACGAACGCCTGCTGAAAATTGCAGCGGTACAGCGCCAGACAGAGCACAAAGAGGGAAACGGTGGTGTAAAGTAAATTTAACAGCGGAATGTCCAGCAGATTGACCGCCCGCATGAGAACCATTGCGCTTACAAATGCCGCAGGGTAGAGGAACTGCTGCTGGAAGCGTGGCGTGAAGCAGTGAGCGTCATAGTGCCATGCCACCAGATAGATGGAAACAGCAATGCTGCTTTGCAGCAGAAACATGAGAACAGGGGAAATTGTCATGGGAAAGACCTCCTCACAGCAGAGCATGGGGGATGCTGTTGTTTTGGCTCTGCATGTAGTCGCTGAGTTTTCTGCGGAATTGGGTGCGCTTTTTCTGTGCGAGGGGAAGAAATTCCCCGTCTGTCATGATGATATCATAATAGTTCACGATATTTTGAACGTAGCGGAAATTGACGATGCAGCAGCGGTGGGGCATGTCGAACTGCGCCGGATCCAGCTGCGCATAGATGGAGTTCAGGGAGTCCCTAACCACGTACTGTGCGGATGTGGTGTGGACAATGACACGCCGCTTTTCGGTGCAGAGAAAATAACAGATCTCGTCCACACGCTGCTGGATCTCTCCCGCCTCCACCTGAAGCGGAATCGTCCTGGCATCCTGCGGCGGAACGAGCCGGAGAAAATCCCGAAGCGTCTGGAAAACCCGTGTCTCCGGAAAGGGCTTTTCAATGAAGTCAAAGGCGTGTACCTGATAGGCGTGGCGCCAGTAGTCCGGATAGCTGGTGACGTAGACAATGGGAACCTTGAGGAATGTCTCCCGTTTGCGCAGTTCCTTTGCGGTTTCAATGCCGCTCATGGGGCTCATTTCCACATCCAGAAAGATCAGGTCATAGTGCTGGGATGCGTTCAGCAGCGCAGCGCTGTCGGAAAAAACATCGGTTTGTACCGGAATCTCCTGCGTCTGTGCAAACAGGGAAATGCAGCGGCGCAGATTTTCTGCGTCCTCTCGCTGGTCGTCGCAGACAGCAAACGTAAACATGGGGGACACCTCCTCGTGAGAGTCTGTGCGGAATCGGCGACAGGGGATATTTGCCAGATTCCGCATCTATATTATATCAGATTTTGTGCAGGCTGTCAAGAAAGTACCTCAATTCAAGGGGCTTTTGCTTCGGCATGAAAAAAATGCTTGACAGGCGGGGGCAGAGTATGGTATACTGTTTTTAGGTTAGTCGTCACTAACCTATTTGAATGAATCATACAGACTTCTTTTCTGCTGTGGCAGAAATGCGGGCTGTCCCGAAAGACTGACTTCCTTTCGGGACAGCTTGTCTGTAACTTATCCATCAAAGGAGATCAGCATCATGAATTATTTGGAAATTGAAAAGGTTATCGGAAGAGAGATTCTGGATTCCAGAGGAAACCCCACTGTAGAGGCTGAGGTATATCTGATCGACGGTACGGTCGGCAGAGGTACTGCCCCCAGCGGCGCATCCACCGGCGAGTTCGAAGCGCTGGAACTGCGTGACGGCGACAAGTCCCGTTATCTGGGCAAGGGTGTCACCAAGGCAGTGGAGAACATCAATACCATCATCAACGAGGTTCTGGCGGGCATGGATGCCTCCGACATCTACGCTGTGGATAAGGCAATGATCGATGCAGACGGCACCAAGGACAAGTCCAAGCTGGGCGCCAATGCCATTCTGGCAGTGTCCATTGCTGCTGCAAGAGCTGCATCTATCGCACAGAACATTCCGCTGTACCGTTTTCTGGGCGGCATCTCCGGCAATCGTCTGCCGGTGCCGATGATGAACATTCTGAACGGCGGTGCTCATGCCACCAATACGGTAGACACACAGGAATTTATGATCATGCCGGTTGGCGCACCGACCTTCAAGGAAGCACTGCGCTGGTGTGCAGAAGTATTCCACAATCTGGCAAAGATCCTGAAGGCAAAGGGTCTGGCAACCTCCGTTGGCGACGAGGGCGGTTTTGCACCGAACCTGTCCAGCGATGATGAGACCATCGAAACCATTCTGGAGGCGGTAAAGGCTGCCGGCTATGAGCCGGGCAAGGATTTCATGATCGCAATGGACGCTGCTTCCTCCGAGTGGAAGAGCGAAAAGGGCAAGGGTTTCTATCACCAGCCCAAGTCCGGCAGGGATTTCACTTCGGACGAGCTGATCCAGCACTGGGCAGATCTAGTAGAGAAGTACCCGATCATCTCCATCGAGGATGCTCTGGATGAAGAGGACTGGGAGGGCTGGCAGAAGCTCACCGCAAAGCTGGGCGGCAAGGTGCAGCTGGTTGGCGATGATCTGTTTGTTACCAACACCGAGCGCCTGTCCAAGGGTATCTCTCTGGGCTGCGGCAACTCCATCCTGATCAAGCTGAACCAGATCGGTTCTGTTTCCGAGACACTGGAAGCCATCAAGATGGCACACAACGCCGGCTACACAGCAATTTCCTCTCACCGTTCCGGCGAAACCGCGGATACTACTATTGCCGATCTGGCAGTAGCACTGAATACTTGCCAGATCAAGACCGGCGCACCGAGCAGAAGCGAGCGTGTTGCCAAGTATAACCAGCTGCTGAGAATCGAAGAAGAGCTGGGCGCAAGCGCAGTATATCCGGGCATGGATGCATTCCACGTTTCCAGATAAGAAAGCTGTCAAAAAGAGCAGATGAAGAAACCCCTGCGGTATGATGATGCCGTGGGGGCTTTTGCTTTGTGCAGAGAGGGATGCTGTAACAAAAAGCATCGTGCAAAAACAGAACGATTTCAGAATCGTTACCTTATAAGGCTGCTCCAGCTGAGCGCAGCTGGCGAGGTGTTCTTAGAGGGCACGTGCCCTCTAAGTCGCCGTCCGCAGACGGCGAAATCCCTGCGCCATGTTCTGGCGCACGGAGAAGGTGGGTTAGAAAAGCGACAGCTTTTCGAGGGCGGAGCGAACAAGACCGCTCCGCCCTGTGTCCCGCTTGCTGTACTGGTGTTTTGAAAACGTTCCGGTGGAACGTTTTCAACGAAATTTCTTTTTCTGAAATTGGCGGGACACAGCACATCATGTCCCGCCAAACCATACATCGCTGTCGTTCCCTGCCACAATTGCAACCAAATTTCGAAAAAAGCTTGACATTGTTTCAGAAAAAGGCTATACTAAAATGTATCAGAGTCTATCCTGACTCAAAGCGCCGGTGCGCCGGCAGAGGATTTTTGTTCTGGGGAAGTGTATCATGGCAATCAAACGGATCAAACAATTGGAAAAAGTACTGATCGGAATCGGCATTGCCCTTGCGGTAGTGGTGATCATCTGTCTGATCGTATTCGCCGGTGCGGATAAAGTGTCTGCGCCGGATGCGATTCCGATCCTGACAACAACGGAAACGACAACCACCACAACGACAACCACCACAGTTACCACAACCACCACAGTGACATATGATTACCAGATGAAGCTGGATATGGCAAAGGTTAAGCAGCATCACGAGGTCAACAGCGACGTAGTGGGCTGGATCTACATTTCGGATACCGTTGTGGACTATCCTGTGGTACAGGGTGAGGACAATGCATTCTATATCGACAAAGACTGGCAGAAAAATCCCAGCAGCTCCGGTTCGATTTTTGAGGACTTCCGGGGCAAAATCGGAAAGACGGAGAACACCCTGTTCTATGGGCATAACATGGCAAGCGGTGCGATGTTCGCTGCGATCCGCAGCTTCCAGAGCGAGGAGTTCGGAAAGGCGCACCCCTACTTTGAGGTGGCGTCGCTGGATAAGCGCTATCTGTACCGCATTGTGGCTTGTTCCGTGCTGAACGGAGAGACGGGGGCGAAGTTCGAGTACTGGAATCAAATCACACTGAATAAGATGGAGTTTGAGAAGTACATCAAGGATATTCGGGAGACGGCGATGGTCTGGTATGCGCCGGAGAACGATCCGCCGGCGTTTGGAGACAAGATGATTGCCCTGCAAACCTGCAATTCCGGTGCGGATGACGGCATTCGCTGCGTGTTGTTTGCCCAGTGCCTTGGAGAATATTAACCACATCAAGACGTGCTGCGGAGTGTTCCGCAGTGCGCCTTTTTTGGCTGCAGCAGCCGAAACAGCTGTAATATCGCCAGATAGACCGTTCCGCCCGCCAGTGTGCACACCGCAACGGTGCACAGATTCCCGTGGGGCAGCAGCCAGTTCCGGCAGACCAGGACAGCAGCGCAGCAGCCGGCGGATGCCAGCACAATGGGAAAGAGCGCAGCGCACAGATGCAGGGGCTGCCCCAGAATACGGCGCAGTCCCAGCAGAATCAGCAGGAGCAGCAGCAGATAGCAGGCGGAGGTGGAGATTCCTGCGCCAATGATGCAAAATTCCGGACGGGGAATCAGCAGGAGATTTCCGGCGAGCTTGACGGCGACTCCTGCCAGCATGCACAGAACCGGAAAAGCAGCACGCCCGATGCCCTGCAAAATGCTGCAAAGAGGAACGGTCAGACACAGGCCGACCATGCCTGCCAGCAGTGCCTGAAGCGCCTGCGCAGCGAGAGCTGCCTCTGCCGGACGGCTGCTGTAGAGGATGTGCATGACCGGCTGCGCCAGAAGCCCCAGCCCGCATGCCGCCGGAAGTGCCATGGCAGCGGATGCTGTGAGAACGGAACGGGTGTGCTGCACAAGTGCCGTGGTGTCCTGCCGAATCCACAGGGCGGCGGCGCAGGGCAGGGCGCTCTTTCCCAGCATATTGGTGACGGAGGGCACCAGATTAAACACGGTGATTGCCATGCCGGTGAAAGCGCCGTAGACAAATGCCGGAAAGTCCTGACTCGCTGCCAGATCGCCGTAGCGTGCGGTGAGTGCGGGGAGATGGTAGAACTGCACGTGTCCCAGACAGCGCATCATGGTGACCAGATCCAGCAGAGAGGTGAGGTTGGTCACCAGCGATCCCAGCGCCACGGGAATCATGACGTACAGCAGACGCTGGAGAATCTGGCGGGCAGATGCCGGCGTATCCGTTCCGGCAGGAAGCCGGTTCCGCTGGCACAGACTGCGCAGGACGAAGTACAGCCAGCCAATGGCGGTGGACAGTGTGACACCC
>NZ_FR898087.1:9516-50870 GCF_000437175.1 Ruminococcus sp. CAG:330
CGGCAGCAGCTGCGGCGAGAGCTGCCAGCGGAACGTCTGCCGGAACCAGCATACAGACCTGTTCCGGATGGGTCAGCACCCACCGGCACAGCAGCAGCCCCAGTGCAAGCTTCGCCACTGCCTCCGCCGCCTGCGAAACCGCCGTAGGTGTCATGGTTTGCAAGCCCTCCCAGTAGCCCCGCTCTACCGCCGTCAGACAGCCAAACAGCGCTGCCGGCGCAATGGCGAGCACGGAGAAAACGGCATAGGGCTGTTTGGCGACTTGACCGGTGAACGGTTCCGCCAGCAGCAGGATGCCGCAGCTCAGTAAGAGTCCCAGAACACCGCACGCCAGCAGGGCGGCACGCCGGATGCAGCGCACCTCTTTCCACCGCCGGAGGGCGGCGGCACGGGAGACAGTCTGGGATACGGCGGCGGAAAGACCGGTGACCGAGAGGGCGTATACCGGCAGCAGCAGCCCGTAGGCGGTACTGAAATATCCCATGCCGGTTCCGCCCAGCACGTTGGTGAGGGGAATCTTGAAGCATGCCCCCAGAACCTTGGTGAGCATGGCAGAGATCAGCAGAATGGCAGACCCTTTCCAAAATGTCTGTTGTTTCAAAGCGGCAGCTCCTTTCGCTGAAAGTATGCGTTTTTTCCACGAATTTTTCGAAATATTAGACAGGTCTTTCAAAAGAAAAATGAAATTGTCCCATTTACTGAAAAATTTATGTTGCCGAAATCGAAAATATGTGTTATAATAAAAAGGAAATGCCGCCGTTTCTGAAGCTGCACGGCTTCGGAAACGGGATTCTGCGGGAAATTGGCGCAGGATCCGGCAGATTCTATTTTCAGAATTTTCAGAAAGGAAGAAACCAACATGCAATATGCATTTTCGGACAATGTGTCATCCCTGCAGCCCTCTGCAATTCGGGAGATCCTGAAGTTTACCAGTATGCCGGGTGTGATTTCGTTTGCTGCCGGAAATCCGGCATCAGAGGCGTTTCCGGTGGATCATATCCGCCAGATCTCTGCGGATCTGCTGCAAAAGGATCCGCTTCTGGCGCTGCAATATAATATCACAGAGGGATATCCCAAGCTGCGGGAACTGCTGAAAAAGCGGATGGAGGCACAGCAGTGCTTCGACCCGCTGGCAGATGATCTGATCACCACCTCCGGCGCACAGCAGGCAAACGAGCTTGCCTGCAAGGTGCTGCTGAACCGTGGGGATACCATGCTGTGCGAATCCCCCAGCTTCATCGGCTCGCTCAATGCGTTCCGCTCCTACGGCGTCAATCTGGTTGGCGTTCCCATGGAACAGGACGGCATGGATCTGAATGCGCTGGAGGAGGCGCTCCGCACCAGCCGCAACCCCAAGCTGATCTACGTCATCCCCAATTTCCAGAACCCTACCGGCCGTGTGATGTCTCTGGAAAAGCGGAGGGGGCTGTACGCACTGGCGTGCAGATACAACGTGGTCATTCTGGAGGACAACCCCTACGGCGACCTGCGGTTTGCCGGCACGCCGGTTCCCTCCATCAAGAGCATGGACACCGAACACCGTGTCATCTACAGCGGCACGTTTTCCAAGATTCTGGCACCGGGACTCCGTGTGGGCTATGTCAGCGCACCGGCAGAGATCATTTCCAAGATCACCGTCTGCAAGCAGGTGTCGGACGTGCACTCCAACATCTGGGCACAGGCAGTCTGCGCACAGTTCCTGGAGGAAACCGATATGGATGCCTACTTGGAGGGACTGCGGGAGGTATACCGCCACAAGTGCGAACTGATGATCGGCGGAATGCGCCAGCATTTCTCCAAGAAGATCCGCTGGGAGGAACCGGAGGGCGGTCTGTTCATCTGGTGCACACTGCCGGAGGACTGCGACATGCCTGCATTCTGCAAGCGTGCCGTTTCGGAGTACAAGATCGCTGTCGTTCCGGGAAATGCTTTTCTGGTGGATGAGACACAGCCCAGCTCGTCCATCCGCCTGAACTTCTCCACACCGCCGGATGACCAGATCGTCAAGGGCATCCGGATTCTGGGCGACATGACCAAAGAAATGTTAGACAATTAATTTTTGAAAGAGGAAGGACTTTATATATCATGGCAAATACAAAAAATCATACCCCGCTGGTGCGTTATCTCGCAACCGAATCTTACCTGATGACACGTGGTGCAGCGCTGCACTTTCCGGCAAAGCAGTTCTCGAAGCTGATCACTCCGGAGCACAGCGTCTATGGCGTAGTGATCGACATCCCCATGAACCCCACCACACTGGCAACGCTGGTTGTCTATATCAACGGCGCAGCAAACCTGTACTTCAACATGTATGACGGCGAGCACATGGGCTGCTACACCGGCGCTTCCCAGCGGTATCAGTCTGTGGTACAGGCCGGACAGATTCTGGTCACCAACGCAAGCCGGATGCTGGGCGATGCGCAGAAGACCAAGCAGTTTGACCTGCCCATGGGACGCAACAACAACATCTTCCTGCTGACCAGAAACGGCATCTATAAAAAAACCGTTTCACCCACAGAAGTTTCTAATGAAAGCAAGGAAGTACAGAGCGTTTATTTCCTGTACCAGAGAGTGATGCAGGAGCTGCATTCCGCACAGATGAAGGATCGTGCGGCTGCACAGAAGAACCAGTAAACGAAAGGATGTGCCGGACATGGCAGAACAAGAGACCAAAAAACTGATTTTCAGCGGCATCCAGCCCACAGGCACGTTTACACTGGGCAATTATATCGGTGCGATTCGGAACTGGGGCCCGCTGCAGGACGAGTACCGCTGCGTATACTGCGTGGTGGATATGCACGCCATCACAGTACGGCAGGATCCGGTAAAGCTGCGGCAGAACAGCCTTCAGGCGTATGCGCTGCTGCTGGCATGCGGCATTGATCTGGACAAGTCTATTCTGTTCATCCAGAGCCACGTGAGAACCCATGCGGAACTGAGCTGGATTCTCAGCTGCAATACCCAGTTCGGCGAGCTCTCCCGCATGACACAGTTTAAAGACAAGAGCCAGCGCCATCCGGATGATGTCAACGCCGGTCTGTTCACCTATCCGGTGCTCATGGCAGCGGATATCCTGGCATACAACGCCGATCTGGTGCCGGTGGGAATCGACCAGAAGCAGCATCTGGAGCTGACACGAAACATTGCCCAGCGCTTCAACCAGCGCTACGGCGAGTTCTTCACGCTGCCGGAGCCGTATATTCCGCCGGTGGGCGCAAAGATCATGTCCCTGCAGGATCCTGCCAAGAAGATGTCGAAATCTGACACCAACCCCAATGCGTGCATTCTGATTCTGGACGACAAGGATACCATCATCCGCAAGTGCAAGCGTGCCGTGACCGACAGCGAGGCGCAGGTGCGCTATGCCGAGGGCAAGGACGGCATCAACAACCTGATGAGCATTTATTCCAGCGTTACTGGAAAGACCTATGCGGAAATTGAACGGGAGTTCGAGGGCAAGGGCTACGGCGACTTCAAGATGGCAGTGGGCGAGGCAGTTGCTGACCATCTCCGTCCGGTGCGGGAGACCTATGCAAAACTCATCGGCGACAAGGCGTATCTGAAGGAGTGCTACACCGCTTCCGACGCCAAGGCGCTGGCGTATTCCTCCCGCATTGTCCGCAAGGTATACCGCAAGGTCGGCTTTGTGGATGCCCTTTAAATGCAATTCGATCTGGGCGCTGCGCTGAGAGCCTGTGTTCATAAGCGTCTATCTACGTCTTTTCGGCAAATTTTGTTGCATACTGCGTTAAAAATTCTTGCCATACGAAAGTATGCCCGCAAATTTTTGCCTTGTCTGCAAAAAAATTTGCTCGAAAATCCGCATATATTTCCTACGAACACAAGCTCTGAAAAAATTTGCGGAGGACGCATTTGCCGGAATTTCCCGGGAGCAGGCGGTTTGCAGCCGGATTCAGAAAGAGCGCCTGGAATTTGCAGCGCCAGCGGAAGAAAAGTAAACCACAATTTCATGAAACCGGAGGCACAGTATGATACCGTATGAACGCAAAGAACGCTACACTGTTGATGATCTGGCAGAGATCATCTCACTCCTTCGCAGCAAAGAGGGCTGCCCATGGGATAGGGAACAGACCCACGAGTCCATCCGCAGCGAGCTGATTGAGGAGACTTATGAGGTGATCGAGGCAATCGACCAGAAAGATCCGGCGATGCTGCGGGAGGAGCTGGGCGACCTGCTTTTGCAGGTGGTGTTCCATGCACAGATCGAGCAGGAACAGGCGCACTTCACGCTGGAGGATGTCTGCACGGAGATCTGCGAGAAAATGATCGTCCGGCATCCCCATGTGTTCAGCACGGTGCAGGCGGATACCACAGAGGATGTCCTGAAAAACTGGGATACCATCAAAGAGGAGACCAAGCATCAGACCACACGGACAGAAACGCTGGAAGCTGTCGCCAAGACACTGCCGGCGCTGATGCGTGCGCAAAAGGTGAGCAAGCGTGCTGCCAAGGGCAAGGGGCATTTCCTGTGCAAGGAGTCGGCGCTTGCCAGCGTGACGGAGTGCAAGCACACGCTGGAACAGGCGGTGTATCTGGAGGACAAGGACGAGCTGGCCCGTGCCATGGGCGAGATGCTGTTCTGCTGCGCCAGCGCTGCACAGCACTTCGGCATTCAGGCGGAACAGGCGCTGACCGATACCACGAACCACTTCATCCAGTGCTTCGCTGCGGTGGAAAAGCGCTGTCTGGACAGCGGACGCTCACTGGACACGCTGACCCACGGGGAGTGGATCGAAATGTGGAACCGCACCAAACGATCTTTTGAGGAGGAAGCAGCCGATGCGATTGGATAAATACCTGAAAGTTTCACGCCTGATCAAACGGCGCACCGTTGCCAACGAGGCATGCGATGCCGGAAAAGTGCTGGTCAATGAAAAGATCGCCCGTGCATCCTATGATGTCAAGGTAGGCGATGTGATCGCCATTCAGATGGGACAGAAGGAACTGTCCGTTCGGGTGGAAAAGGTGCCGGAGTTCGTCACAAAGGAAGACGCTGTGACACTCTACACCGTGCTATCATAAACAATCGAAGAAAAGCGCCTGTGGAAAGGATTCCATAGGCGCTTTTTGCATGCTCTGGCGCTGGGGAAAAAATCCTTTGCCAAATGTATTTGATTTCGGAAAAATTGCCTGTGTTTCCGGCGGTTTTCTGATGGGATTGTCTAAAAATACTGAAAAAAGGGGCTGTTTCTTGTATGAATAGTATATTGACATGCGATGGCGTAAAATGATATAATTTTTTTATATCGGGGGCAAAGTGCAAAGGGAGGCACTTTGTTGGCTCTGGCGCTGCTGCGCCGGGCTGCCTTCGGTGCGGGGGAGCCTGTTCCGGGCTTCCCCTGGGAAAGAATACTTGGAAAGGAGCGGTTTTTATGGAAAATTTAGGCTATTTGAGCCGGGAAGAAGATCTGCCGCATGCTGTCAGCTATGGGGAACGGCATCGGTTTCGTGCACGCTCATCGGAGCGAATGCGGCCGTCCAGAGGCTACTATTTCGCCAAACGGTGCATGGACATTATAGGGTCGCTGTGCGCCCTTGCAGTTCTGGCGGTTCCCATGCTGGTGATCGCCCTGCTGATCTTTTTGCAGGACTTTCACAATCCGTTTTTCCGTCAGGTTCGTGTGACGAAGGACGGGCGGTACTTCTACATGTACAAGTTCCGCACTATGTGTGTGGATGCCGAACAGAAGCTGGATGCGCTGAAGCAGCGCAACGAGGCGGACGGACCGGTGTTTAAGATGAAGGATGATCCCCGTGTGACGAAGCTGGGGAAGTTTTTGCGAAAGATGAGTCTGGACGAGCTGCCGCAGTTTCTGAACGTGCTGGGCGGTTCGATGAGTTTGGTCGGCCCACGCCCGCCGATTCCCAGAGAGGTGGAGCAGTATACGCCGTATCAGAACCACCGGCTGGATGTGAAGGGCGGTCTCACCTGCTATTGGCAGTGCTCCGGCAGAAGCAATATCATGTTTGACGAGTGGGTGGAGCTGGATCTCCGGTATATTCGGGAGCAGTCCTTGAAAACCGATGTCAAGATCCTGTGGAAAACGGCTCGTGCGGTGTTGCAGGGAGACGGCGCAGAGTAATCGGCAAAGAAAAAGAGATACCAGCGGTGCGGAAGCGGTTTTGGCAGCTTTTGCACCGCTTTTTGATGGATGCTGTGGCAGAGTGCCCTTTGATACAAATCAACAGACTACGGGAAAAAGCATGCGGTAACACAAAAATAATTTCCATGCACTTTCCTCATAAGGCTGCTCCAGATGAGCGCAGCTGGCGAGGTGTTCTTAGAGGGCACGTGCCCTCTAAGTCGCCGTCCGCAGACGGCGAAATCCCTGCGCCATGCTTTTGGCGCACGGGGAAGGTGGGTGAGAAAAGCGACAGCTTTTCGAGGGCGGAGCGAACAAGACCGCTCCGCCCTGTGTCCCGTTTGTAATGCCTTGATTTTGAAAACGTTCCGGCGGAACGTTTTCAACGAAACATAGAACCAATGGATACAGTTGAATCTGCTCCTACAGAGAAGCGCCATAATTTGCGCACCATGTCATATTGACGCCATTATAGAAGTGTGTTATAATAGAGACAACATCAGAAAAGCACATGGAAAGGAGGAATGTGCCTTGAATTTGCGGATGATTTCCCCATGGAAACACATCTGGGCGGCGGTGCTTATGACCGTCTGTGTGCTGTGCCTTTTGGGAAAAAGCGGTGCGCTGCTGCATGCCGGAGCAGAATCGCAAAAGCTCTATCAGGACAGCCTGTACTACTCTGTGACTGCCCGAAATGAAGTGGTCATCAAACAGGCACGTCCCTCCGTGACCGATGTGGAAGTGCCGGAGGAGATCGACGGCTGTCCGGTAACGGAGATCGGCAACTATGCCTTTCGCTCCTGCACCCGATTGCAGCGCATTGTGATTCCGGAAACCGTTCGGAAGATCGGACACATGGCGTTTTCCGGCTGTACCCGCCTGACAGAGGTCAGCATTCCGGATACGGTGACGCAGGTCGGCTGGAGCATTTTGCAGGGCACGCCGTGGCTGGAACAGCAGGCGGTGGATTTTGTGGTGGTCGGCGACGGCATTCTGCTGTCGTACAACGGAACAGCTGCCGAGGTGACGATTCCGGACAGCGTCCGGATGATTGCCGGCTATGCTTTTGCCACCAATACCGTCATCACTGCCGTGACCGTTCCGGCAACGGTGGGAACGGTGGACGCCTTTTCCTTTAGCGGCTGTAAGGCGCTTCAAACGGTGACGCTGGCGGAGGGCGTGCAGAGCGTTGGTGCGTATGCGTTTCACTGGTGCACCAGTTTGCGGGAAATCTCCCTGCCAGACAGCGTGCAGGAGATTGGCAACCACGCTTTCGCCTACTGCAAATCGCTGAAACACGTGCGCCTCTCCACGGGAATGACACGCATCAGCAATACCGCATTCTCCGGCTGCGAATCCCTGCAATTTGTGGAAATTCCGGATTCTGTCACGGAGATCGCCACGCAGGCATTTCAGGATTGTGCGGCACTGGAACAGCTGGAAATTCCGGCATCGGTGCAGAAGATCGGCGAAGGCGTTTTTGATGGATGCGTCAATTTGCAGCAGCTCTCGATTTTGAATCCGGACTGCGAGATCTTCGATCTGGAAACTACCATCAGCTCGGCAGCACGCATTCGGGGCATGTCGGTTTCCACGGCGCACGAGTATGCCAGCAAGTATGAGCGGGCGTTTACGCCCATGGACCGGCTGCGGGGGGACTTCGACGGAGACGGCGAACTCACCCTGAACGATGCCTTTTCAGTGCTGGCAGCTTATGCCAGATCTGCCGCCGGAAATCCGGATGCATTGACAGACTTGGAACAGTATGCGGCGGACTATGACGGCGATGGCACAGTTGCACTGGAGGATGCCTTTGGAATTTTGCAGGCGTACTCTAAAAATGCCGCCGGAAACGGATGCGCATCCGGTTCGGTTTAGAAAGAATAGACAACGGGAATTTTATGAAAAAATCCTCCGGCTTGCCGGAGCAAAAAGAAAGGAGTGTGCCATATGCAGAAAATGTGTTGGAAAAGACTGGCTTCCGGAATGCTGGCAGTGCTGCTGTGCATTTCGGTTCTGCTGACTGCGTTTTACAGTATGGGAACTGTAACAGCGCAGGCTGCCTCAAGCCATCCGAATTCCTATGGTGCAGTCAATTATGAGCTGGATGTGCTGGGAAATATTACAATTACCGGCGGTGCGGCAGTGAAAGAAATCGAGATTCCGGAGATGATCAACGGACGAGTCGTGACGAAGATCGATAACGGCGCATTTCGGGACAACAGGACACTGGAGAAGATCACGATTCCTGACAGCGTCATCTCCATCGGGCGCTATGCCTTTCAGAACTGCGTCAGCCTCAAGACCATTGAGGGTGCAGAGGGCGTTACGGACATGGGGGACAAGACGTTCCTCAATACCGCATGGAAAAACCAGTGTCAGGACGAGGTTGTCGTGTTGAACGGCAAGATTGCAGTGGCGCTGAATACCGCTGCGACCCATGTGACAATACCGGAGGGTGTGACGATCCTGGCGGACTACCTGTTTTCGGACGGCGACCGCAATGTGATGACTGTGGACTTGCCGCAGAGCCTGACCGTCCTGGGCAGCGGATGCTTCATGTACTGCGAGAACCTGCAGGAAATTACGTTTCCCCGCAATCTCAAGCAGATCTCTTTCTGGAGCTTCTACGGCTGCAAGTCGCTGAAGTCTGTTTCCATTCCGCAGAACATCTATCAGATCGAGGGCGGCGCATTTGAATCGTGCACCTCTCTGGAATCAGTTACCATTGGGGAAAATGTGCGCCTCATCGGCAACAACGCCTTTCAGGACTGCACCAGTCTGCTGCAAATTAAACTGCCGGATTCGGTGACACGAATTGGCGAGGAGTCGTTCTACGGGTGCAGCAGTCTGGAATCTGTGACATTTGGAAACTCCCTGACGGACATCGGCGCCTATGCCTTTTGCGGTTGCACCAGTCTGCGTGCAGCAGAGCTTCCGGACGGACTGTGCTCCATCGGCTCCTATGCGTTTTCCCTCTGCACCAGCCTGAGCAACATCACACTTCCCCACACACTGGAAGATCTGGGCGAGGAGGTATTCCTGCAAACGGCGTGGATGGAGGAACAGACGGGCAGCTGGATCGTGCTCAGCGGGATTCTGTTAAAATACCGCGGAAACCGCAGCAAGATCGAGATTCCGGAGAATGTCTGCGTCATCAGCAACGGTTTTTTGGAAAATCCTGCCAGCGTCAACGAGATCACACTGCCCGCTCAGATGGAGGAGATCTCCAAGGGCGCATTCCAAGGCTGCACTTCGCTGCGGAAGGTAGTCCTGCCGGAGCACCTGACGAAAATCGGCATCGGTGCTTTTCAGGACTGTACAGCACTGCAAACCATGGTGCTTCCCGACTCGGTGACGGAGCTGGGAGAGGATGCGTTCCTTGGCTGCACGTCACTGCAAAAGCTGGTGCTCTCCAAAAATCTGAAGTGCATTCCCCAGCGTGCTTTTTACCAGTGCACCAGCCTCAACGAGATTGTGATTCCCTCCGGCGTGGAGCGAATTGAATCGCAGGCGTTTGTCCAGTGCTCCTCCCTCTATGCGCTGTCCCTGCCGGAAACAGTATCCTATGTGGGACAGAACAACTTCAACGGAGACACGGCGCTTCTGTCGCTGACGGTGTACAATCCGGACTGCCATCTGATGACTTCAGACTACGAGCTGCCAAAACAGGTGCTGCTCTACTGCTATCAGGATTCCTCCCTGTATTGGTATGCCCAGCAGTACGGACGGAAATATGTGCTGCTGGATACACCGGAGATGACAACACCGTCTGTCACGACCGCACCGCCGGAAACGACTGCGACATCGCCTGTCACCAGTACAGCAGCGGTGTTGACGGCAACCGAATCGGTCACCGCTGCACAGACTACTACGACTACAGCGACCACCGCAGAAACGACAGCTCAGACCACAGAAACTGCTGCGGTCAGCACCACAACGGAAACCGCACCTGTTGCAGAAACGGGCGATGTGGACGGCGACGGCGCAGTTTCTCTGGACGATGCGTTCCTGATCTTACAGGCGTATGCACGTGTCAGCGCCGGTGCTGAAAGCGGTCTGGAGGACTGGCAGCTGCTGCGGGCGGATGTGGACGGCAGCGGCTGCGTTGATCTGGACGATGCCTTCTATATTTTACAGTACGACTCCCTGCGCTCCGCCGGACGGGAGGTAGGTTCGCTGGACGACTGGCTTTCGCAGATTCTCGCATAACTCCATCAAATTTCAGCCCCGATACTCCAAGGTGTATCGGGGCTGTGTAATTTTCCGGCGGTGTAATTGTAAAATTTCTGATAATATATTGACAAGCCGCCGCAGGTGCGTTATAATGAAAAGGCATGCGGCACACAGGTGCATCGCATGTCAAGTTTATTTTTCAGCAAAGGAGGAAAATTATGCCTACGTTTAATCAGTTGGTTCGGAAGGGAAGAAAGGTACAGCAGTACAAGTCTACCGCTCCGGCACTGCAGAAGGGCTATAATGCCAAGAAGAAAGTGACCACAAATCAGAGTTCTCCGCAGAAGAGAGGCGTTTGCACGGCGGTTCGTACTGCAACCCCGAAGAAGCCGAACTCCGCTATGAGAAAGATTGCCAGAGTTAAGCTGACAAATGGCTACGAGGTTACTTCGTACATTCCGGGTATCGGCCACAACCTGCAGGAGCACAGCGTGGTTCTGATCCGTGGCGGCCGTGTAAAGGACCTGCCTGGTGTACGTTACCACATCATCCGCGGTACTCTGGACGCACAGGGCGTTGCAAACAGAATGCAGGCCCGTTCCAAGTACGGCGCAAAGAGACCGAAGGCTGGCAAGAAGTAAGATTGTCCGGCTTCGGCAAAATCCGGGAACCCGCTGCACAGCGGGTTCGGTATGAACAGGAAAGCTTTAGATCACCACAGGAACGTGGAGATATGAATATAGATGTGCCGCTGCGGCACGGCGTATTCCTCTCCATTGGCCTGACGGTCGGCGGAACAATCCGCCCGAACGAGTACCTGTGAATTCATGCATGAATGTGAAGGAGGGAAGCGAAAATGCCAAGAAGAGGTAAAATCGCAAAGCGTGACGTGCTGGAAGATCCGATTTACGGTTCTAAGCTCGTTACCCGTCTGATCAATAATGTGATGGTAGACGGAAAAAAGGGCGTTGCCCAGAAGATTGTTTACGGTGCATTTGATATTGTCGCTGAAAAGACCGGCAAGGATGCGCTGGAAATGTTCCAGGAGGCTATGGATAATGTAATGCCGGTTCTGGAAGTAAAGGCTCGCCGTATGGGCGGTGCAACATACCAGGTTCCGATGGAAGTTCGTCCGGAACGCCGTCAGACTCTGGGTCTGCGCTGGATCACCAAGTATTCCAGACTGCGGAACGAAAAGACCATGAAGGAACGTCTGGCAGGAGAAATCCTCGATGCACTGAACAATACCGGCGGCGCTTGCAAGAAGCGTGACGATACACACAAGATGGCAGAAGCCAACAAGGCATTTGCTCACTATCGCTGGTAAGCGAAAGGAGAATTATCTATGGCTAGAGATTGTTCCCTGGAAAAAACCAGAAATATCGGTATCATGGCGCACATCGATGCCGGTAAAACAACCACAACAGAGCGTATTCTGTTCTACACCGGTATCAACCACAAAATCGGTGAGACCCACGAGGGTGCTGCAACGATGGACTGGATGGCACAGGAGCAGGAGCGTGGTATCACGATCACTTCTGCTGCAACCACTGCATACTGGGCAGGCCACAGAATCAACATCATCGACACTCCGGGACACGTTGACTTCACCGTAGAAGTTGAGCGTTCTCTGCGTGTACTGGATGGTTCTGTTACTGTACTGTGCGCAAAGGGCGGCGTTGAGCCGCAGACAGAAACCGTATGGAGACAGGCTGACAAGTATCAGGTTCCTCGTATGGTTTATGTCAACAAGATGGATATCATGGGCGCCGATTTCTACCGCGTCGTTGACATGATGCACGAGAGACTGAAGTGTAATGCTGTTCCGATTCAGCTGCCTATCGGCGCTGAGGACGAGTTCAAGGGCATCATCGACCTGGTTGAGATGAAGGCGTATGTTTATTACGATGACCTCGGCAAGGATATCCGTGTGGAAGAGATTCCGGACGATATGAAGGAAAAGGCTGAGGAATATCACCAGAGCCTGATGGAACACGTTGCAGAGCAGGACGATGCGCTGATGGAGAAGTTCTTTAACGATGAAGAAATCACCATCGACGAGGTCAAGGCTTGCATCCGTAAGTCCACCATCGCAAACACAATGGTTCCGGTTACCTGCGGTACTTCTTACCGCAACAAGGGCGTACAGAAGCTTCTGGATGCTGTTGTTGACTATATGCCGTCTCCGCTGGATGTACCGTCTATCAAGGGTACCGATCCGGATACCGGCGAGGAAGTATTCCGCCACTCTTCGGACGAAGAGCCGTTCGCTGCACTGGCATTCAAGATCGCAACTGACCCGTTCGTTGGTAAGCTGTGCTTCTTCCGTGTATATTCCGGTACTGTAAACGCAGGTGCTACCGTTCTGAACGCTACCAAGGACAACAAGGAGCGTATGGGACGTATCGTACAGATGCACTCCAACCACAGAAAGGATATCGAAACTGTATACGCAGGCGATATCGCTGCCGTTGTTGGTCTGAAGAACACCACCACCGGTGATACACTGTGCGATGAAAAGCACCCGGTAATTCTGGAATCCATGGAGTTCCCGGAGCCGGTTATCCAGCTGGCAATCGAGCCGAAGACCAAGGCTGGTCAGGACAAGATGGGCATTGCGCTGGCAAAGCTGGCAGAAGAAGACCCGACTTTCCGTACCTGGACAGACGAGGAAACCGGTCAGACCATTATCGCCGGCATGGGCGAGCTGCATCTGGATATCATCGTAGACCGTCTGCTCCGTGAGTTCAAGGTAGAAGCAAACGTTGGCGCACCGCAGGTATCCTACAAGGAAACCATCAAGGGCAATGCCGATGTGGACTATAAGTACAAGAAGCAGTCCGGTGGTTCCGGTCAGTACGGTCACGTTAAAATCCGTGTTTCCCCGAACGAATCCGGTAAGGGCTATGAATTCACCAACAAGGTTGTCGGCGGTGCAATTCCGAAGGAATACATTCCTGCTGTTGATGCCGGTATCCGCGGCGCAATGCAGGCTGGTATTCTGGCTGGCTATGAAGTCGTTGACGTAAAGGTTGAGCTGTACGATGGATCTTATCACGAAGTCGACTCCTCGGAAATGGCATTTAAGATCGCCGGTTCTATCGCTTTCAAGGAAGCAATGAAGCAGGCACAGCCGATTCTGATGGAACCGATCATGAAGGTTTCCGTTATCGTGCCGGATGAATATACCGGTACTGTAATCGGTGACCTGAGTTCTCGCCGTGGTCAGATTCAGGGTCAGGAAACCCGCACCGGTACCGTTCAGGTCGATGCACTGGTTCCGCTGTCCGAGATGTTCGGCTACACCAGCGATCTGCGTTCGAATACCCAGGGCCGTGGTCAGTACTCGATGGAACCCCACAGCTACCAGGAAGTTCCGAAGAATATCGCAGAAAAGATTATGTCTTCCAGAAAGAAATAAGAAGTTTTTCGAAAAAATCCTGATTTTTTCAAAAAACACTTGCATTTCTCTTTGAAATCTGGTACAATATGTGTAACACTTCTCGTTAAGTGCATTTACGCTCATTTTATTTATTGAGGAGGATTATTCCAATGGCAAAGGCTAAATTTGAAAGAACCAAACCCCATGTAAACATTGGCACCATCGGTCACGTTGACCATGGTAAGACCACTCTGACTGCTGCTATCACCAAGACTCTGGCTCTGAAGGGTCAGGCTCAGTACGAAGCTTACGATATGATCGATAAGGCTCCGGAAGAGAGAGAGCGTGGTATCACAATCAACACCGCTCACGTTGAGTACGAGACCGACAAGCGTCACTACGCTCACGTTGACTGCCCGGGACATGCTGACTACGTTAAGAACATGATCACCGGTGCAGCTCAGATGGACGGCGCTATCCTGGTAGTTGCTGCATCTGATGGCCCGATGGCTCAGACCAAGGAGCACATCCTGCTGGCTCGTCAGGTTGGCGTACCGGCAATCGTTGTATTCCTGAACAAGGCTGACCAGGTTGACGATCCGGAACTGCTGGAACTGGTTGAAATGGACGTTCGTGAGACTCTGAACGAATATGACTTCCCGGGCGATGACACTCCGATCATCGTTGGTTCTGCTCTGGCTGCTCTGGAAGCTCCGGACGATCTGAGCGATCCGGCTTACAAGCCGATTCTGGATCTGATGGATGCTGTTGACGAGTACATTCCGACTCCGGAACGTGACGATGCAAAGCCGTTCCTGATGCCGATCGAGGATACTATGACCATTTCTGGCCGTGGTACCGTTGTTACCGGTCGTGTAGAGCGCGGAAAGCTGAACGTTAACGAGCCGGTTGAAATCGTTGGTCTGTCTGAAGAGAAGCTGAACACCGTTGTAACTGGTCTGGAAATGTTCCGTAAGTCTCTGGACTTCGCAGAAGCTGGCGATAACGTTGGCGCACTGCTGCGTGGTATCACTCGTGACCAGGTTGAGCGTGGTCAGGTACTGTGCAAGCCGGGTTCCATTCACCCGCACACCAAGTTCAAGGGCCAGGTTTACGTTCTGAAGAAGGAAGAGGGCGGCCGTCATACTCCGTTCTTCAACAACTACAGACCGCAGTTCTATTTCAGAACAACTGACGTAACCGGTATCATCACTCTGCCGGCAGACGTTGAAATGTGCACACCGGGCGATAACGTTGAGATGGACGTTGAGCTGATCCAGCCGATCGCTATCGAAGAGGGTCTGCGTTTCGCTATCCGTGAGGGTGGTAGAACTGTAGGTTCTGGTGTCGTAACTGCAATTAACGAATAAGTTTACAGGCGTTTTACACACCTGCGAGGGGGAGTTGGACTTCGGTTCACTCCCCCTTTTGCATTTTTCCTTGTGCAACATGCATAAAAAGGAAATTGATTTTTGACCATATTTTTTGCGGCATTCTCTCTTTCTTTCCTTGCAATTTCCCAGCAGATACGGTATAATAATATCATACGTGCGGAATTTTGAGGAGAATCCCCGGAAGAAGCACGGAATACCCCGCATGACGACTCGGAAATTTTGGGTCGGCTGGCGGCTTGGATTGGAGCGAGGAGGCATCCCATGGAATTTCAACATGTTCCGGTTTTGCTGCAGGAGGTGCTGGACGGACTGGCAATCCGGCCGGACGGCATTTATGTGGACGGAACCGTGGGCGGTGCCGGACACTCCCGTGAAATTGCCAAGCGCCTGACTGCCGGCGGACAGCTGATTGGCTTTGACCGTGATCCGGATGCAGTTGCAGCGGCAACTGAACGGCTGGCGGGCTATCCTGCCACCGTGGTGCACCATAATTATGACGAAATGCAGACGGTTTTGACGGAGATGGGGCTGGCGCCGGTGGACGGCGTGCTGCTGGATCTGGGTGTTTCTTCCCATCAGCTGGACGAGGAGTCCCGTGGCTTCTCCTATCACGCCGATGCACCGCTGGATATGCGCATGAGCCAGACCGGAATGACGGCCGAGGATTTGGTTAATACCATCTCAGAGGAAGAGCTGGCACGGATTCTCTTTACCTATGGAGAGGAGAGCTTCGCCCGCAGCATTGCACGGCGCATCGTGCAGGCTCGGCAGGAAAAGCCGATTCACACGACACTGGAGCTGGCAGAACTGATCAAAAGCGGTGTGCCGCAGAAGGTGCGCCGGATGAAAAATCCGTGTAAGAAGTCGTTTCAGGCAATTCGGATTGCCGTGAACGGGGAGTTTGAACATCTGGAAGCGGGATTGCAGGCTGCATTTTCCGTCTTGAAGGTGGGCGGACGCCTGGCGGTCATCACATTCCACTCGCTGGAAGACCGTATGGTCAAACGGCAGTTTGCCGCATGGTGTCAGGGCTGTATCTGCCCGCCGGATTTCCCGCAGTGCGTTTGCGGCAGAACACCGGAGGCAAAGCTGGTCACCAGAAAGCCCATCGTCCCCGGAGAAGCGGAGCTGGCGCAAAACAATCGGAGCCGCAGTGCGAAGCTGCGTGTCTTGGAAAGGAGCCGTTGATTTTTCATGCTGAATCCGGAAAATGAGGAACTGGAAGAACGTTCGGAGGAACAGAAAGAGCCGAAAATCCCCACCAGAGGAATTTTTGTGTTCCGGATCGATCCCAATAAACGGGGTGTCGCTTTTAAGATCTTTATTGCGGGGATTCTAGCGTTGGTGCTGTTCAGCGTGGTAATCAACAGCAATGCACAATTGAATGAGGTGTATTCTGACATCTCTACTGCCAATTCGCAGCTGAATGTCCTGCGCAGCGAAAATGTGCGGATGCAGACGGAATTGGAGAGCAAGGCCTCGATTAGCAACATCAAAGAATATGCAGAGAATCGGCTTGGCATGCAGAAGCTGCACCAGTCGCAGATTCAGTATGTGGATATTCAAACCGAGGATGCGGTGACCATTGAGGCAGAGGATCAGAATATTTTTGTGAAAATTAAGCATAAATTTGAGGATGTTGTGGCATATCTCCGTGGATAAGCCGCATAGAATGGGATTGAAATCAAGCTCCCGTTCAGCAATTGGTGGTACTTTCGGCGAACTGCATCACTGCGACGCAACTATGCGTGCCGTTAGTATAAATGACATGGGCAAGAGATAATATTCGGGTGTCGGAGTCAGAGAAACCCGATGGCGCACAGATGAAGCGGCATCGGACAGATGCTGTTTGCAAAATCGGTGGGATTCTGACGACCTTCTGCGGCGGGCGACTGCCGCAGAAACGGAAATTCCCGTCTGGGAGGCAGATGCTGTTTCCGGAAATGGACGGTTCATGACAGGCGGGGTAATTGTGTTCGATTCCCTGCCTGATTCTATTATGGAGAAACAATGTTGTGTCTGTTCCCGAAGTGCGGGACAGATGCGTGAAACCTGCCGGGCGGTTTGCGCTCGGTGTGCGATTGACCTGGGAGGAGTGCCGGATGCGGCTGCTGAGAGGAAACACTGACAAATCCAAAAAGAAAAAGACAAAAGCAGAGGTTTCTGCGACCGTTCGGATGCGGAACCGCACCAATAAGGGCGTTTTGGGTCTGATGACAGTTTTTTGTGCTGCGGTCATCGTCCGCCTGTTTGTGGTGTCCGTGGTGGACAATAGCAAATACGAGGGAATGGCGAATAACTATCACTTCGGAACCATGACGCTCAGTGCTAACCGTGGCGCAATTTACGATGCCAATGGCACGGCGCTGGCGTGGAGTGCGACAGTATATAACATTTACATAGACCCGACCCTGTATCGGGAGGAGATGAAGTCCATTGAGGACGCCAACGACAAGAAAAAGTCGGCTGCTGAGGAAGAGAACGAAACCGCTGACAATCTGGTGGATGTGGATCAGCTGAAAACCTCCATCACCAATTTTCTGTCGGAGAAGCTGGGACTTAAAACAGAGGAAGTGGAGGCATCTTTCGAAAAAGACGGCCGTTATTATGTGCTGCAAACACAGGTGGAAAAGAACGTGACCGATGAGATCACGGCGTATTTCGAAAAGCTGAACCTCAGCTTCATCGGAACCGAGGCGACCACACGCCGGTACTATCCGCAAAATGAACTGGCAGCAGCGGTTATCGGCTTTACCAATGGCGACGGCGATGGACAGTATGGTCTGGAATATCAGTATGACGACTACCTCTCCGGCGTGGATGGCCGTGTTATCTCGGCGCAGGCTGCCAACGGCGAGGAAATGCCCTACCGGTATTCCACCACCTACGATGCCGAGGACGGCGACTCCCTCTACCTGACACTGGACACCACCATTCAGTACTATCTGGAGAAGAGTCTGGCGGAGATGGTGGAGAAGTTTGAGGTAAAGGAGCGTGCCTGCGGTGTCATCATGAACCCCAAGACCGGCGCTGTTTACGCTATGGCGACCTACCCCACATTTGATCTGAACAACCCGTCGGAGATTTACGACACCAAGACGGCGCAGGAACTGGCAGCACTGCCGGAGAGCGAGTACAGCACCGCCTACGCCACCGCACGGGAAACCCAGTGGAAGAACAAGGTCATCAGCGAGATCAGCTACCCCGGTTCGACGTTTAAGATCGTCACCACGGCGGATGCTTTCGAGGAAAACCTCATCAATATGGAGACCGACAGTTTCTACTGTTCGGGGCAGGTTCAGGTGGCAGATGCGACCATTCGCTGCTCCAACACTGCTGGACACGGCGCACAGACCTTTACACAGGCGCTGACCAACTCCTGTAACCCGGCGTTCATCGAGATCGGGCAGCGCATCGGCATCGATAAGTTCAGCTATTATTTTGAGGGATTTGGTCTGGCGGAAAAGACCGGAATCGACCTGCCCGGCGAGGCAGTCAGCTACAGCGTCACCGGCGATGATATGAACATCGTTGACCTTGCCTCTGCGGCATACGGTCAGTGTAATAAGGTGACCGCCATGGAACTGGTGACTGCATATTCGGCTGCCATCAACGGCGGCTATATGGTAACGCCGCATGTGGTAGACCATGTGGTGGATTCCAACGGAAACATCGTGCTGCAAAACGAGACAGAGGTAAAGCGGCAGATCGTGTCGGAGGAGACCTCCGCCATTGTGCGGGAACAGCTGGAGGCAGTTGTCAACAACAACCCCTCTCATAACGCCTACATTCAGGGCTACCGCATCGGCGGTAAGTCCGGTACTGCGGAAAAGCTGGACACTTCCACGGCAGACGACCGCCAGTATGTGGCATCCTACTGCTGCTTTGCGCCGGCGGATGATCCGGAGGTCATTATGCTGATTATGGCGGACGAACCGAACAAGGAGATCGGCTACTACGGTTCTCAGGTCGTTGTGCCCTATGCAAGAGATATCATGGAGGAGATCCTGCCGGCAATGGGCTTCTATCCGGAGTACTCCGACGGCGAGGACACCGATTCCACTGTGACCGTGCCCTATCTGCAAAGTGCGGATATCACTTCGGCAGAGTCCACACTGGCACAGCTGGGCCTGACTTACGAGGTCGTGGGCGACGGCACAACCGTTGCCTCCCAGTCGCCCTCCACCGGCACCAGCGTGACCAAGGGCGGAAAGGTGATTCTGTATACCGAGGTCGGCGGAAACAGCGGTGATACCATCGAGGTGCCGAATCTGGTGGGCATGACTGCCGCAGAGGTCAACGAGACCATGACTTACTACGACCTGAACTACGCCATTGTCGGGTCATCGGCATCGGAATCCGGTGCTCTGGTGCAGTACCAGTCGGAGGAGGCCGGAACGGTCGTGCCCCGTGGAACTGCCATTACCCTGACGCTGTCCGTGAGTCAGCAGTCGGATTAAACGGAGATAGTGTGAAAGGATGGGATGAAAATGCGGTTATATGCATTGTTGGAAGAGTATGCAAAGACAAACCTGCCGGACATGGAGATCACCGGTCTGACAGATGATTCCCGTAAGGTGAAGCCGGGGATGCTGTTCGCCTGCATTCGCGGAGAGCATTTTGACGGACACAATGCTGCGGGAAAAGCGCTGGAGAGCGGCGCTGCTGCGGTGCTGGCAGACCACGATCTGGGACTGGGCGACCGGCAGATTCTCACAGACGACACACGGAAGCTGTACGGACAGCTCTGTGCCGCCTGGTTCGGACATCCGGAGCGAAAGATGCATTTCGTGGGTGTGACCGGAACCAACGGAAAGACGACCATCACCAACCTGATCAAACACATCCTCACCGAGGCAGGGCATCGGGTCGGTCTGATCGGCACGATCCAGAACGAGATCGGCGACAAGATTGTGCATACCGACAATACCACGCCTTTCGTCTACGACCTCATGGGTCTGTATGCGCAGATGGCAGAGGCCGGCTGCGATTACGTGGTCATGGAGGTTTCCTCTTTCGGTCTGGTGCAGGAGCGCATTGGCGTGACGCACTTCGACACCGCCGTGTTCACCAACCTGACGCAGGATCATCTGGACTACCACGGCACCATGGAAAATTACTATCAGGCAAAGAAGCTGCTGTTCCAGCGGTGCGACAATGCTGTCATTGATACAGACGATGCCTACGGCAGACGGCTGTATGAGGAGATCAGCTGCCCCAAGTGCAGCTATGGCAGCAGCAGCCACGCCGATTACTATGCCGACGCCATCAAGCTTCGGGCAGACGGCACACGTTTCTGGCTGTGCAATGCCGGAAAGTCCTATCAGGTGAATCTGCACCTGACCGGTATGTTCAACGTGTCCAACGCCATTGCAGCAGTCGCAGCCTGCGCTTCTCTGGGCATGCCCATGAAGCGGATTCTGGCGGGACTGGAAACCTGCACCGGCGTGCGCGGCAGATGCGAGGTCATCCCCACCGGCAGAGATTTCACCGTGATCTGCGACTATGCGCACACACCGGATGCCATTGAGAACATCCTGCGCAGCGTTAAGGAGTACACCAGGGGCAGACTGATCTGCCTGTTCGGTTGCGGGGGAAATCGGGATGCCACAAAGCGCCCGAAGATGGCAGCAGCAGCGGCAAAGTACGCCGATTTCCTGATGATCACCTCGGATAATCCCCGGGATGAAGAACCGCAGGCGATCATCGCCGACATCCTGACAGGACTGGAGGACAGCGATGTGCCTTATGAAGTGGTGGTTGACCGAAAGGAAGCCATTTTACGCAGCATGCAGCTTGCCCAGCCGGAGGATGTGATCGTTCTCGCCGGAAAGGGTCATGAGGATTATCAGGTGCTCGCCGGCGGCGTGCACATCCACATGGACGAACGGGAAATTGTACGGGACTGCCTGCCGCTGGTGCCGAAGCGGTAAAAAATAAGGGGGACAGATGGATGAAAGCATGGATGTTGTCAGAATTAAAAGATGTTTTGCAGTGTGAGATTCCGGTGGAAGCCGAGATCACCTGCGTGAGTACGGATACCCGTAACCTGCCGCAGGGCTGCCTGTTTGTGGCGCTGCGGGGGGAGCGGTTCGACGGCCACGACTTTGTGCCGCAGGCAATTGCTGCCGGAGCCGTGGCTGCCGTGACGGAACAGCCCATCGAAGGCTGCCCCTGTCTGGTGGTGGAAAACACCGGACGGGCGCTGCTGAAAATCGCACGGTTCTATCGGGAAAAGTTCCATCCGGTTTTGGTCGGTGTCACCGGAAGCGTGGGAAAGACCACTACAAAAGAAATGATCGCCTGCGTGCTGGAATCCCAGTTCTGCACGCTGAAAACACAGGGCAACCTGAACAACGAGATCGGGCTGCCAAAGACGCTGATGCAGCTGGAGGAGCAGCACACCGCAGCTGTCATTGAAATGGGCATGTCCCACTTCGGAGAGATCAGCCGCCTTTCCCGCACCGCAGAGCCGTCCATGGGTGTCATCACCAACATCGGCTATTCCCACATTGAGAATCTCAAGACACAGGAAGGCATTCTTCAGGCAAAGCTGGAGATTCTGGACGGCATGGCAGCCGATGCGCCGCTTATCGTCAACGGGGACAATGCCCTGCTGGCACCCCTGAAGCGCAACCTGTCCCGTCCGGTGATTACCTATGGCATGCACGCTGAGAAGCTGGATGTCCGGGCAGAGGATGTGGTGCGGAATGCAGATTCCACCACGTTTACCATTGCGGCAGCAGACGGAAAGAAGTATCCGGCAATGCTGCGCTGTGTGGGAGACCACAACGTCATGAATGCGCTGGCAGCGTTCTGTGTGGGAACGCAGGCGGGCATTGCGCCGGAGAAGATCTGCGCAGCGCTGGAGCGCTATCAGACCGTGGGCATGCGCCAGAATATTTCACATCGGGGTGCATATACCATTATCGCAGACTGTTATAACGCCAGCCCGGATTCCATGAAGGCAGCGCTGACGGTTCTGCGGGAACTTCCCTGTAAGGGACGGCACATTGCCGTGCTGGGCGACATGCTGGAACTGGGCGAGATGTCCCGCCAGCTGCACACGCTGGTGGGCGATATGGCAGCAGCCAGCGAAGTGGACGCTCTGTTCTGTCTGGGCACGGAGGCATTCTACATTGCCCAGCGGGCAGCCATGCAGAAAGTATCGGTCTACCACACCGAGGATCGGCGGGAACTGTGCCGTGTCATTCGGAGCTATCTGCGTCCGGGAGATGCTGTGCTCTTTAAGGCGAGCCGCGGCATGCATCTGGAGGACTGCATCGATATGATTTTTGACCAAGGGGAGGAAACTGAAAATGCCGTTCTGGATTAATGTACTTGTAGGAGTGCTGGCGTTTGCGGTGGCAGCGCTGGGCGGAAAGGCACTCATCCCCTGGCTGCATAAACTGAAATTCGGGCAGCCCATCAAGGTGGAATTTGGTCCCAAGTGGCATGCCAACAAACAGGGCACTCCCACCATGGGTGGTATTCTGTTCATTGTGGGCAGCATTGTGGCAACGGCAGCGGGCTATGCCGTTTACCGTATGACCAGCAGCGTGGATGTCACGGCGATCTCCGGCAATCGGGAGGCGCTCCGTGTCATGAGCTGCGTGATCTTCTGCCTGCTGTTCGGTATCATCGGCTTCATCGATGACTTTGCCAAGGTGGCAAAGAAACAGAACGAGGGTTTGACCCCGAAACAGAAGCTGGTGCTTCAGGTGGTGGCAGCCATTCTCTGGCTGGCAGCCATGTACTGGCTGGGCGACCGCAGTACTACCATTGATCTGGTGTTCGTGCGGTTTGACATCCGCTGGTTCTACTATCCGGTGATGGTGCTGGTGATCCTCTACCTGACCAATGCCGTCAATCTGACGGACGGCGTAGACGGACTCTGCGGTACTGTGACGCTGGTGGCAATGCTGATCTTCACCCTGATTTGCAGCCGGCTGCAAATGACCAGCTACACCCTGTTCACCATGGCGCTGGCAGGCGGCTGTCTGGGCTTTCTGGTCTGGAATCTGCATCCGGCAAAGTGCTTTATGGGTGACACCGGTTCCATGTTCCTCGGCGCAGCCGTTGCCTCAGTGGGACTGGCAACGCATCAGCATCTGGTGCTGATTCTGGTGGCGCTGGTCTACATTCTGGAGGCGCTCTCCGTGATGATTCAGGTCACCTATTTCAAATATACTAAGAAGAAGTACGGCGAGGGACGCCGTATCTTCAAGATGACGCCCATTCACCATCATTTTGAGATGAGCGGATTCAGTGAATATAAAATCGTTATCACGTTTTCTCTGTTCGGTCTGATCGCCGGCGCAGTTGGATTGCTGCTGGTTACACTCTGAGCGGCCGGAACGGCGAGAAGGAGGTTGCATTATGGCAGAACAGACATCTGTCAAATCACAAAAGAAGCGCTGGTTTAATCTGCCGCTGTGGCAGCGCAACGTGCGCTATGGCGAAGTGGATGTGGCGTTTTTTCTGATCGTCATTGCACTGCTGGTCATCGGGATCATCATGATGTTCTCCGCCAGCTATGCGTGGGCGACTGCGGAGGGAAAGTCCGGTTCTTTCTACGCCTATAACCAGATCAAGAATGCCGTTGTGGGACTGGTCATCATGTTCGCTCTCTGCACCGTGGATTATCATGTGTTCCGGAAACCGGCGATTGCCGTGTTCTCCTATGTGTTTCCGGTGATCCTGCTGGCAATCGTGGCATTTGTGCCGGCGCTGAGCGTCACAGAGGGCGGTGCAACCCGCTGGCTGGACATCGGCGGATTCAACTTCCAGCCCTCGGAGCTGATGAAGATCGGTATCGTCATCTTCTTCGCCTACTTCATTGAAAAGAACTACGACAACATGCGCTCCTTCCGAAAAGGGCTGCTGCCGCTGCTGCTGGCACTGGCAATCGTGGCTGCGCTTCTGATTCTGGAACCCCACCTCTCCGGTACGATCATCATCACACTGCTCTGCATCATCCTCATTTTCGTGGGCAATGCCAACCTGAAACACTTCCTGTTTCTGGGACTGGCAGGCATCGGTGCAGCGCTGGTGATCGGACTTCTGATGATGGACAGCTACGAGTACATCGGAAAGCGTATCCAGTCGTGGCGCGACCCGTTCTCGGACAGCCTGAACGACACGTGGCAGACTTGCCAGTCCCTGATCGCCATTGGTTCCGGCGGACTGTTTGGTCTGGGGCTGGGCGAATCCCGTCAGAAGTATCTGTACCTGCCGGAGACCAAGAACGACTTCGTGTTCTCCATCGTCTGCGAGGAGCTGGGCTTTGTGGGTGCGGTGACCGTTGTTCTGCTGTTCATGCTTCTGGTCATCCGTGGCTATCAGATCGCCACCCATGCGCCGGATAAGTTCGGCATGCTGCTGGCGATCGGACTGACCTCCCACATCGGACTTCAGGCGTTTCTGAACATCGCCGTTGTCAGCAATCTGTTCCCCAACACGGGTATCAGTCTGCCGTTCTTCAGCTACGGCGGTACGGCGCTGATCTTACAGCTGGCGGAAATGGGAATTGTGCTGAACATCTCCCGCACCCGATACCACGTCGGGAAAAAACGGCAGCGGAGCACTGCCGCAGAGGGAGAGCTTCAGGAGACAGGTGCAATGCAGCAGCAGGAGGGTATCGCATGAGAGTATTATTGGCAGGAGGCGGAACCGGCGGCCATATCAATCCGGCGCTGGCAATCGCCTCCATTATCAGGGAACATGATCCGTCGGCGGAGTTTCTCTTTGTGGGAACGCCCAACGGAATGGAAGCACGTCTGGTTCCGCAGGCTGGATATCGGCTGGAAACCATGCACGTCGCCGGCTTTCAGCGGAAGCTGAGCTGGAAAAACGTCAAGCGTAATGTCAAGGCAGCGTATTATCTTGCGACCTCGCAGCCCCGTGCCCGCAAGATCGTCCGGCAGTTCCAGCCGGATGTGGCAATCGGAACCGGCGGCTATGTGGCAGGGCCGATTCTGCATGCAGCGGCACATCTGGGCATTCCCTGTGCCATTCACGAGCAGAATGCGTTCCCCGGCGTGACCAACAAGATGCTCTCCAAAGAAGTGGATCATGTCATGCTCACCGTGGAACAGGCGCTGCAATATCTCCATCCCAACTGCGCCTATACCGTGACTGGTCTGCCGGTGCGTGGCGGGATCTCCCATCCCGATCGGGCGGCGGCCCGGAAAAAGCTGGGCTTTGATGACAGCATGTGCATCCTCTCCTTTGGGGGAAGCCTCGGTGCCGGCTGCATCAATGATGCAATGGCAGAGCTGATTCCGTGGCACGTGAAAAATGGGCTTGCCATCAACCACATTCACGGATACGGCGGCATGGGCAGGGATACATTCCCCAAGGCAATGGAGCAGACTGGCGTGCCCATGAAGAGCGACCGCCTGCGGATCACGGAGTACATCAACGACATGGACGTTTGTCTGGCGGCAGCCGATCTGGTCATCTGCCGTTCCGGCGCTTCGACGCTGGCAGAATTGGAGGCAGTGGGCAGAGGTTCGATTCTGATTCCCTCGCCCATTGTCACCGGCAACCACCAGCTGCACAACGCCAATGTTCTGGGCAATGCCGGCGCTGCTATCGTCATTGAACAGAAAGACGCATCGCCGCAGCGGATCATTCAGGAAGTGGAGAAACTGTACCAGAACCGTGCAAAGCTGGAACAAATGGCAGTGCACGCCAAGGGACTGGAAATTCCGGATACAGCAGACCGGATCTGGAAGGTCATCGAGGGCCTGACGGCATCGAAGCAGGGAAAATAACCCCGATTGCACCATTTTTTTGGAATTTGCATACACTGGCAATAAAAAGAGGTGATGCGGATTGCAAAAACTGGTCATTGACGGCGGAGTTCCGCTGGAGGGAGAGATTTTTCTACATGGTGCCAAAAACAGCGCCCTGCCCATCCTCGCCGCTGCATTGCTGTGCGACGGCGAAACGACACTGGAAAATTGTCCGCGCCTGACGGATGTCTTTGCAGCGTGCCGGATTCTCACCCATCTGGGCGGGCGGTGTACCATTCAGGAACACACCGTGACGGTGCAGGTGCGGGCGCTGTGCAGCGACACCATTCCGGAGGCGCTGATGCAGGAGATGCGCTCCTCCATTATTTTTCTGGGGGCGGTGCTGGGGCGTGCCGGAACCTGTCATGTGTCGTATCCCGGCGGATGCGAGCTTGGCCCCCGTCCCATTGACATGCACCTGGAGGCGCTGCGTCAAATGGGTGCACGCTTTTCCGTATGTGGGGGTCAGCTGGACTGCACTGTACCGGATGGGCTGCACGGCGCAGTGATCCACCTGCCGTTTCCCTCAGTAGGGGCAACGGAGAATGTGCTGCTGGCGGCCGTGCTGGCAAAGGGCGAGACAGTGCTGCACAATGCGGCACGGGAACCGGAGATCTGCGACCTGGCGGCGTTTCTGCGAAAATGCGGGGCGAAGATCTCTGGAGATGGTGAGAGCACCATTCGAATCGAGGGAACAGAACGGCTGCACGGCTGCGTGCACGCCATTATGCCGGACCGCATTGCGGGAATTACCTATCTGGGTGCGGCAGCCATTACCGGCGGAACGCTCTGCCTGAAGGGAACGGATGCCCAGCCCATGGAGAACATGCTGCCCACTTTGGAGCAGATGGGCTGCCGGCTCTATCCGGAACCGGATCGGCTGCATCTGCTTGCGCCACGGCGGCTTCGGGCAGTGCCGTTCCTCCGGACGATGCCTCATCCGGGATTTCCCACGGATGCGCAGGCGATTTTCATGGCAATGCTCTCGCTGGCAGACGGCGTGAGCGTGCTGGAGGAGAACATTTTTGAAAACCGGTACCGCCATGTGGATGCGCTGGTGAAAATGGGCGCAAGGATTCACGTCTCCGGCAGGACGGCGGTGGTTGCCGGTGTGCGTGCGCTGAGCGGTGCAGCCGTTTCCGCCACCGATCTGCGTGGCGGCGCAGCCATGGTACTGGCCGGGCTTGCAGCGCAGGGGCGCACCGAAGTGCGCCAGATCTCGCACATCGATCGGGGGTACGAAACGATGGAACTTGTGCTGCGCAGTGTGGGCGCACAGATCGTGCGGAAAGATGTACCGTCTGAGGGTCTACTTCGTATCTAGGCTCGAAACAGGAACAGAAAACAGCGGAGGGAGCTTATCCATGCAGGATGTGGAAAAAACAGAGATCCAGCGGAATACCAGTGCCAAGCGGATGCGCCGACGCAACCGGCTGCGGCCACTCTATTTCCTCGTGGTCGCCGTGCTGGTAGCTGGCGTGGGCATTGCGTTGTCCATGACCGCATTTTTTAACATCGCCACCATTGAGGTCGGCGGGAACAAACCGAAGCAGTATAATGAAGATGAAATTGCGCATGCATCCGGCGTGCATACCGGCGACAATATGATGCGTCTGAACAAAGAGGAAGTGGCGCAGAATATTCTGGACAGTCTGGTTTTTGTGGAGGATGTTCAGGTGGAGAAGAAATTCCCCGATGTGCTGGTCATTACGGTTTCAGCCAGCCATTCGGCGTTCAATGTGGTGGACGACAGCGGAACGCTGCAGGTGAGCGCTGCCGGAAAGATTCTGAAAAACAGTCCCGATGCGGACAGCAGCCTCCCCACGGTAACCGGATACGAGGCAGCGACCCGGGAGGCAGGTCAGAAGCTCACCTCGCAGGACAGCCAGAAAGATCGGATTTTTCAGACCATCTCCAAGAAGATGGCGGGCGGTCTGACTTATCCTATCACAAGCGTTGATCTGACTGACAAGTATGATATCAAACTGGTGTTTGACTCCCGTGTGGAATTTGAAGTGGGAAACTGGAGTGAACTGGACTATAAGATCACCCTGGCGGAAACGGTGCTGGATCAGCTTGCGCCGGATAAAATCGGGTATCTTTCCATGGTCGGGGATCACCAGTGCTCCTATCGGGACAAGTCTGCGGTGGAACAGCAGACTACGGCAGCGCTGGCGACCACAGCGACGGATGAGAATGGCATGCCTATTTTGGAGACCGATGAAAACGGCAACCCCATCTCGCCCGCCACTGAGACTACCACCACCGCTGCACCGCTGGAAGAGTGGTAAACTTGCCGGTTTTTTCAGAAAAGTACAGGCGATTTTCGACATTCCTGTACAATTTTGTAAAAATACCGGCGGTGTGGCCGGAAATTCTTGTGGGAAAATGAAAAACCAAATTTATTTCAAAAAAAAGCTTGCATTGTTTTCGAAAATGTGTTAAGATAATAAGTGTATTTCCAGAGGTTTTGTTCCATATTTGCGGGAACTTACACAGCTGCTGTACCGCTTTTCAATTACACGGCGGACAGCACGATACAGCGTGTCACAGAAGTTTTGTAGGAGGAAATGTTAGATGGCTGATTTTATCTATGAGGATTCCTTTGATCCTGATGTAAATATCAAAGTGATTGGCGTCGGCGGCGGCGGCGGAAACGCACTGAATTGCATGGTGTCTTCCGGCGTACAGGATATTGAATATATTGCAGTAAATACAGATGCCAAGGCTTTGAACAATTCCAAGGCAACCTCGAAGATCCAGATCGGTGCAAAGCTCACCAAAGGCCGTGGCGCCGGAAATAAACCGGATGTCGGCAGACAGAGCGCCGAGGAAAACAAGGACGAGATCGAAGCTGCACTGAAGGGTGCGGATATGGTATTCATTACCGCTGGTATGGGCGGTGGCACCGGTACTGGCGCAGCACCGGTCGTTGCACGTCTGGCACAGGAGGCCGGGATCCTCACCGTTGCCGTTGTCACAAAGCCGTTTGCTTTTGAGCGGGAACAGAAGATGATGCAGGCAGAACGGGGCATTACAGAGTTGCGGAAGTACGTGGATTCTCTGATCGTGATCCCGAACGAAAAGCTGCTGGAGGGTCTGGACAAGCCGCTGACCATGCGGGAATCGTTCGCACTGGCAGACGATGTTCTCAAGACCGGCGTGAAGAGCATTTCCGACCTGATCGTGGAAGAGGGCTATATCAACCTGGACTTCGCCGATGTTTCCACCATCATGAAGGGCGCAGGCTATGCCCACATGGCAATCGGTCACGGCTCCGGCAAGGACAAGGCAAAGGAAGCAGCCAACGCTGTTATCGCAAGCCCGCTGCTGGAAACCTCTATCGCCGGTGCAAGACGCCTGCTGATCAACATCGCAATGAGCGAGGATATCCTCTCCTCCGACGTGGATGTTGCAACCAAGATGATTACAGACAAGGCAGCAGAGGATGTGGAATTCATCTTCGGTACTGCGTTCAAGGAAGACATGCAGGATGAGATGGTCATTACCGTTATCGCTGCTGGCTTCGATATGGAAGATCCGGATGCCATTCCGGAAGAGCCGGAGGAAGCACAGGAAGAGCCGATTCCAGTGGACAACCCGCTGGTAAAGGATGTGAACGTTGGCGGAAACCGTGGCGCTGCTGCACAGCAGGCTGCTCCGGCTCCTGCACCCGCACCGGCTCAGCCCGCTGCTGCTGCACCGGCTTCCGATCCGCTGGGAGATGACATCACCGCCATCCTGAACATTCTGGACGGCCGTTAAGCTTTTGCAAAATTCAAGAGAATGAACCAGATCCGGTGCAGAAATGCACCGGATTTTTTGGCGGCGGTGTCCTGCCGGAACTGTGCATGTTGCTGGAAAAATGATACTCAAAACTGGGAGATATGCCAGTTTTCAAAGGAAAATCCACAATTGTTCGGAATCATATTGACAACTTGCCCTTTTTTCGGTATAATAGAAAAAGCATCAGCGGCGGTCTGAGAGGAACGTTGCCGGTGTTTCCTGAGCAATGGCAAACTGAACAATTTCGAGGATCGATAGGGGAATGTAAATTGAAGCCGGTATCTTTTGAACAGCTACCGGACGAAGAACTTGCCCTCCTGGCGCGGCAGAGCCGGCAGGCGATGGAGGTCCTGATCTTGCGCTATACCGATTTCGTGTGGAATCTGGTGCGGCAGTATCGGGGCGGAGCGGATGCCGAGGATCTCGCGCAGGAAGGCTTTCTGGGGCTGATTTCTGCGGCATGTCGGTATGATCCCATACGCGGCGTGCCTTTTTCTGCCTATGCAGGCAGATGCGTGACCAATCGGGTGGTATCTGCGCTCCGGCGCAGCCGGAATATTCCGCTGCCAGTGGGGGCGGCAGATATGCCTCCTTTCTCCTTGGTGCAGGACACAGAGCGCACACCGGATTCGGTGGTGCAGAGCCGTCTGGAAACGGCGGAGCTCTGCTGCACCATGCTGAACTGTTTATCCAAACGGGAATATCAGGTTTGCATGCTGATTTACGGAGGGGCTTCGTATGCACAAGCGGCAGAACGGCTGCACCTTTCTGTGAAATCGGTGGATAACGCATTGCAGCGTGCCCGGCGGAAGCTTCATTCTGCGGCGGCCGATGTGGTGTGATTGCACTGGAGCAGATCCATGGCGAGGCGCTTGCCCTGCAATGGGACACATGAATTGGAAAGACCGGACATTGTCCGGCACGAGGCGCACATTGGAAAGCTCCTCGAGAAAGGTAAGGTTACACTATGTACGAAGATAAGACTTTGGTATGCAAGGACTGCGGACAGGAATTCGTTTTCACTGCTGGCGAACAGGAATTTTACGCTGAGAGAGGCTTCGTAAACGAGCCGAAGCGCTGCAAGAGCTGCCGTGACGCAAAGCGCGGCGCATCCAAGCCGGAGCGTGAGATGTTCATCGGCACATGCGATTCCTGCGGCGGCGAGGCAAGAGTTCCGTTCCAGCCCCGTGAAGGCCGTCCGGTTTACTGCAGCGCATGCTTCGCAAAGATGAGAGAAGAAGCATAAGCACCGTAGAAAACGCACAAAACAGGTGACAGAGAGAGGCGTGGCCGGAAGCGTGCCGTGCCTGTCTTTGCATAAGCGTATCTCTTTTGGGTATGCTATTTTTGCACATTGCAGCCAGACTGGAGGTGTTTCGAGTATGGTAACGATTACAAAGGAAACCATCATTGGTGATATTCTGGACATTGCACCGCAGACAGCTCCGCTGTTCATGGCAATCGGCATGCATTGTCTGGGCTGTCCGGCTTCTCGTGGCGAAACGGTAGAAGAAGCCTGCATGGTGCATGGCATCGATCCGGAAGAACTGCTGGAAGAACTCAACAAGCAGATCGCAGCCGGTGATGTACAGTAACCCTGTTTTTTCGAATTGCTCCCCGTGTGATTCTGCCGTCCAAAAGGTAGTTCCACGGCGGGGCAATTTTTGTTTCGGCAACACCGTACAAAGCTTGTGCGTAAGATAGCTGTCAGGCGGTCTTTGTGCGGGGTTGCCTTTAGTTGATACATGGAAAGGATGACGTGAAATATGCTGACAAAACGGCTGGCTGCCTGTGCAGCGTTGGTGACAGAGGGCGGTGTTGTCTGCGATGTGGGAACGGATCACGCCTATTTGCCGGCGGAGTTGCTCCGGCAAAACCGCTGCCCCCGTGCGGTGGTCACGGACATCCACGCCGGTCCGCTGGAGGCGGCAAGGCGCACGCTGACGGAAGCCGGCGTTCTGGCACGTGCGGAACTGCTTCTGTGCGACGGGCTGGAGCAGGTGCTCCCGGAGGGCATCACTGATGTGGTGGTTGCCGGAATGGGCGGAGAAACCATTGTGCACATTCTGGAAAACTGTCCGTGGCGGGCGCAGGTGCACCTGATTTTACAGCCCATGACCAAGCTGCCCGTTCTGCGCCAGTGGCTCGCCAAAAACGGCTTTGACTGGACGGAACAGGTAGTTTCAGAGGGCGGGAAGTTTTACGTCGTTCTGGATGTGCGAAGCGCAGCTGCACCGCAGCCGCTGACATTGCTGGAACAGGAAGTGGGACGCATTGACTGGCAGGAACCGTGTGCCAGCGCCTACGCCAGCTGGAAGCTGAAGCGTTTCCAGAAACTGGCGCAGCAGCTGAAACAGGCAGGCGTGCCGGAATATTCGCTGTGGGAGTCCCTGGCGGAGGAAACTGCGGCAAAATTGGGGAGGAATCCAAGATGACAACTGTTCAGGAAATCTATGAAACCATTGATGCATTTGCACCGTTTGCGTCGCAGGAGTCGTGGGACAATTCCGGACTGCTGGCGGGCGCAGGCACACAGCCGGCGGAGAAAATTCTGACGACGCTGGATATTTCCCAAGGCGTCATTGCCGAGGCGGCCGCACAGGGCGTTCAGCTCATTGTCTCCCACCATCCGGTAATTTTTTCTCCCCTCAAGGCGCTGCCGGTGCAGCATCCGGTGTACCAGCTGGCTGCCCATCAGATCGCAGCGATCTGCGTACATACGCCGCTGGACATGGCGCCGGAGGGGCTGAATGCCTACGCTCACACGCTGCTGCGGGAACGTCTGTCGCTGGAAGGGCGCACAGACGTGCTGGAACCGTGCTGGAAGGACGGCAGAGGCTTTGGATGGACGGATACCAGTACACGGGCGTGGACGCCGCAGGCGCTGGCACAGCAGCTCCAGAGCGTGTTCGGCGGAGCCGTGCGGTATTCCGCCAAGGAAACGCCCATTCGGAAGATCGCCTATTGCTCCGGTTCTGCTGCCTCTATGCTGGAACTGGCTGCGGCACAGGGCTGCGATGCGCTGATTACCGGCGATATCAAGCACGACCGCTGGTATGCGGCGGAGTTTTCGGATGTGGCGCTGTTCGACTGCGGGCACTACGGGACAGAGCGCTTTGCCGCAGAGATTCTGGCGGCGCATATTCGGGCAGCGCATCCGGAGGTCACGGTGATTGCGCAGGCAGGCGCAGATCCCGCTGAAATTTGTGCAGGAGGGGAAGAACAATGAGTATCTGGAAATGTCCGGTGTGCGGTTCGTTTATGCAGCATCGGGGAAAGTGTTGGAGCTGTGCCCAGGGGCACACGTTCGATATGGCACGCAGCGGCTATGTCAACCTGCTTCCCGCCAATCGGAAGCACGCCAAGAATCCGGGAGACAACGCCGTGATGATGCGTGCCAGAAAACGGTTTCTGGATGCGGGACACTATGCGCCGCTGTTGCAGGCGCTGGAAAAAGCGGCGGTGCGCTACGGCAGAGCCGGCGGTGTCCTGCTGGATGCCGGCTGCGGTGAGGGGTATTATACTGAGGGCGTGTCCAGGGCGCTGGAACAGGCTGCACTTCCCATGCAGGTGTATGGAGTGGATATTTCCAAGAGTGCAGCAGACGCAGCGGCAAAGCGCTGTCCGGGCGGGCATTTTGCCGTGGGGAGTGTGTACCATTTGCCGGTGGCAGACCGCTGCTGTGACATGCTCATGACTATCTTTGCGCCATACTGCGGCGAGGAGTATCATCGGGTGCTGCGGAAAAACGGCACCATGCTCATGGTGATTCCGGGGCAGCAGCATCTGTGGGGGCTGAAAGAGGCGATCTATGACGTGCCCTATCCCAATGCCGTGCGGGACTATGCGCTGGATGGCTTCGAACTGATTCAGGCAGAGTATGTGGACGGCTGGCTGAAGCTGGACAATCCGGCGGACATCCAGAACCTGTTCCAGATGACGCCCTATTACTATAAGACCGGACGGGAGGAGCACGCCCGTCTGGAACAGCTGGAGAGCCTGTCTACCCAGATCTCCTTTGAAATTTTACAGTATCGGGCAGTTGCAGCGTCTGCTCCGGCGGACAAGCCGCAGGGAGATGCCAGATGAAGAACATATCCGAGCGTGTGGAAACGAAGATCATCCAGCTGGCAAAGGAGCACGGGATTCAAAAGGTAATTCTGTTTGGCTCACGTGCCAGAGGTGATAACTGGGAGCAGAGCGACATTGATCTGGCGGTTTCCGGCGGCGACATTCCCCGATTTGCGCTGGATCTGGACGAAGAGGTGTGAACGCTGCTGCTGTTTGACGTGGTGAATCTGGATGAACCGGTTCAGCCGTCGCTGCTGGAGGAGATTGCACGGGATGGAGTTGTGATTTATGAGCATGAGAAATAGACGAGAAAGGACGAGTACCACATGGCATTAGACGGCGCATATTTACACGCAGTACGGCAGGAGCTTCTGCCGTGGATCGACGCACGCATTGAGAAAATTCACCAGCCCACACGGGAAGAACTGATCCTTGCATTCCGCAGCCGGAGCGGCGGCGCAAAGATACTGATTTCCTGCGCTGCCGATCGGGCGAGAGTTCACCTGACGCAAATCGCTGTGGAAAACCCCAAGGCACCCCCCATGTTCTGCATGCTTCTGCGGAAACGGCTGGGAAACGGCAAACTGCTGGCAATCCGGCAGGATGGGCTGGAACGTGTGCTGTACTTTGATTTCTCCTGCATCAATGAGCTGGGGGATGTGGTGCAGCTGACGCTTGCCGTGGAGATCATGGGGCGGTACTCCAACCTCATTCTCATTGATGAAAACGGCATTGTCATCGACAGCATGAAGCGTGTGGACGCCACCATGTCCAGCAAGCGGCTGGTGCTGCCGGGGCTGCCCTACGAGATGCCGCCACGGGACGACCGTCTGAACTTCCTGGAGGCACCGCCGGCGGAGATTCTGGCGGTGCTCTCCCAAAAGACGGGAGAACTTTCCAAGGCGCTGCTGCAAACCTTGGAGGGTGTTTCGCCGGTTTTGGTGCGGGAGTGGGCATACTATGCGGGAAAGGGACAGCCCTGCCGGGCGGAGTCCCTCACAGACGACCAGAAAGACCGGCTCTGTTACACCATCGCCAGAACACGGGAACTGCTGGAACAGGGGAACGAGGTGTACACCATGGTCAGCACGCGGGAGGGGCAGCCCAAGGACTTCTCGTTCCTGCCGCTGCACCAGTACGGCGCACTGATGGTAACCAAGACCATGCCCTCCGCCTGTGCGCTGCTGGACGAATTTTTCGCCAGCCGTGACCACGCTGCACGCCTGAAACAGCGTGCCAATGATCTGTTCCACCTGCTGCTCCACGCCACGGAGCGGATTCAGCGCCGGATCGCCACCCAGTCGGCAGATCTGGAGGCGTGTGCGGAAAAGGATGACGACCGCCGAAAGGCAGACCTGATCTCCGCCAACCTCTACCGTCTGCACAAGGGCGACACAGAAGCCGTTCTGGAGGACTTCTACGAGCCGGAGTGTCCCACAGTACACATTCCGCTGGATGTCCGTCTGACGCCGCCGCAGAACGCCCAGCGCTATTATCAGGCGTATAAGAAAGCATGCACGGCGGAGAAGATTCTGACGGAGCAGATTGCCAAGGGACGGGAGGAACTGATGTATCTGGACAGCGTGCTGGATGCGCTGAGCCGTGCGGAAAATGAGAACGATCTGGAACAGCTGCGTGCGGAGCTGGCGGAGCAGGGTTATCTGCGCCTGCTGCGGCGCAAGGGCAAACCGCCCAAGTCTCTGCCGCCCATGGAGTATACGGCATCGGACGGAACACGGATTCTGGTGGGACGGAATAACCGCCAGAACGACCAGCTGACTCTGAAAACCGCCAACAAAAATGACATCTGGCTGCACACCCAGAACATCCCCGGTTCCCACGTGATTCTGGAGACCGGCGGAAAAGAGCCAACGCAGAAGGTGCTGGAAGAGGCAGCACAGCTGGCGGCGTATCATAGCAAGGCACGGGATTCGGCGCAGGTGCCGGTGGATTATTGTGCTGTGCGTTACGTGAAAAAGCCCGCCGGCGCAAAGCCGGGAATGGTGATCTTTTCCAACCAGCATACCCTGTATGTAAAGCCGGAGCAGCAGTGTGTGACGGAGGAATAAAAGAGCATGAAACGAGTTTGTCCGCACTGCGGTGCGCCGATGTATCGGAATGTGTGTGAATATTGTCAGATGCCAGTGGAGAACAATGTACCTGTTCCGGCAAAAAGACGAAAGCACGTCTGGCTGTGGTGCATATTGGCAGCGGTGATCCTTGTGGCTGGTGCGGTGATCGCAGCAATACGAATGGGATATATGGAAGACGCCTCTCCGAAGATCGTTGAGAATGATGCAGTGGTCTTGGAAAAAATGCAGGAGAGCGGTGTGTTTTCCGCCGGAACGTATCTGGTCGGAGAAGAGATCCCAGCAGGGGAATATGTAGTCGTTTCTGACCCGGAAGAAACGGATCATTTGTTCTATGCCGGCATCTATGCAGATCGAGAGAAAGAACAGGAACTGAGTGAGGGATGGCATGAATATTCTGCCATTGTGCAATTGGAAGAGGGCACATATTTCAGCTTTTCGTGGGCAAATTGCTATGATATCACAAAGAACAACGTTCCCAACGATCCCACCAAGCACTCCGGCATGTTCTGTGTGGGACGGGATATCGAGCCTGGAACATATCACATTTGTCCCATGGAAAAGGAAAATCAAGATCAGTATCCGTTATATGGCGTTTACACATCGCTTGGAAGCGTTGCACCTGTGATCGTGGAGTCCGGCTGTTTGTATGACACATCGACTGGCACCGTTGTAGATTCTGTTCCCATCACGCTGAAAGAGGGGCAGTATTTGAAATTGTATCAATGTATCATCGCAGAATAGAGGGGGATTTTATGACACCCATTCGTCTGACCGAATCGTTTTACCATCGGGATTGTCTGGTAGTTGCGCCGGAGCTGGTGGGAAAGCTGCTGGTGCGTCAGCTGCCGGACGGCACGCTGCTATGGGAGCGCATCGCTGAAACAGAGGCATACCGCGGGCAGGAGGATCTGGCGTGTCACGCCTCCAAGGGGCGCACGCCGCGCACAGAGCTGCTCTATCGGGAGAGCGGTGTCATCTACGTCTATCTCTGCTACGGCATCCACTGGCTGATGAACGTCATCACCGGCGAAAAAGAACAGCCGCAGGGCGTGCTGCTTCGTGCCGGCGCAGTGCATAGCGGGCCGGCAAAGCTGACGAAGTTCCTGCAAATCGACGGGACATTCAACGGCGGCAGCTTCGTCACCAGTCCGGTGCTTTGGATTGCCGATGACGGATACCGGCCGCCTCTCCGAACCGATGTGCGGGTGGGAATTGACTACGCCGGAGAGCGTTGGAAAAATATGCCGTGGCGCTGGATCGATGCCACGGAAAAATAAGCGGGAACGCAAAAACGGCAGTACAGCCAAACGCTGTACTGCCGTTTCTTTTATTTGTTTTCGTTACCGGAAAAGGGGAGATTATTCCTCATCCTCGCCAGCGTCAGCCTCGTCATCCAGCAGTGCACGCATAGAAATGCTGATGCGCTTGTTCGGGATGTCGATGTCGATGATCTTTACCTTGACAACGTCGCCCACGGAAACGATGTCCTTGACATTCTCAACACGCTTGTCAGCCAGCTGAGAAATGTGGATCAGACCGTCTACGCCGTCAATGATCTGTGCGAATGCACCGAACGGAGTGATGGAAACGATAGTTGCATCGATCTCGTCGCCAACCTTGTAGGTTGCCTTGAACTTCTCCCACGGATTGTCTTCCTGCTTCTTGTAGCCCAGAGAAATCCGGTTGTTCTCCTTGTCCAGATCCTTGATGTATACTTCGATATAGTCGCCAACCTTGACAACTTCGCTCGGGTGCTTGATGCGCTTCCAGGACAGCTCGGAGATGTGAACCATACCGTCGATGCCGCCCAGATCTACGAATGCGCCGTAGCTGGTCAGGGACTTTACTTCGCCCTTGTAGGTCTTGCCGATTTCAGCAGTTTCCCAGAATGCCTCTCTTGCAGCGTCCTTCTCAGCCTTTACAACAGCCTTGATGGAACCAACTGCTCTGCGGCGGTGTTCGTTGACTTCCAGAATGACGAAACGCTGCTTGGTTTTTACCAGCGTATCCATCTCTGCGCCACGGGGCAGACCGCTCTGAGATGCCGGAATGAATACCCGCACACCAGCGTAAGTGATGATGACGCCGCCCTTGACAGCTGCGTTTACAGTGCCCTCCAGAACAGTGCCCTCATCCTTTGCCTTGATGATCTCCTCAAAGCCCTTCATTTCATCGACCTTCTTCTTGGACAGGGTCACAATACCCTCCTGGTCGTTTACCTTCAGGACGATCAAATCCAGCTCGTCGCCGACCTTGACAATGTCAGCCGGCTTTACCGACGGGTCGTCAGTCAGCTCGCTCAGCGGCACATAGCCGGTGTGCTTGGTGCCAACGTTTACTGTAACTTCGGTGTTGCTTACCGCATCAACAGTACCCTTGACTTTCTCTCCTGTATGTATTTTTTTGAAGGACTGATCCAGCATTTCCTTGAAAGAAGCGCCTTCCTCCAGAGTATTTCCATCCATAATTTCAGTCATAGTTTCCTGAACCTCCTTAATGATATGTGCCGGTGTGGACGCGCCGGCCGTAATCCCGATTTTCTCGGCATTACAAAGGTCTAAAGTGTAAAGCTCATCCGAATTCTCAATATGATAAGACCTACAGTTTCTGTTGCAGACATGAAACAGCTTTACGGTATTGGAACTGTGCCTGCCGCCCACAATAATCATTAAATCTGATTTGCGGGAGAGTTTGTCCGCGTCGGACTGCCGCACCTGTGTGGCACGGCAGATTGTATTGTAAACCATAATGTTTGGGTTGTCCTTGGGAAGAACTTCTAAACACTTTTCCCATACTAATATATTATACGTTGTTTGTGCAACAATTGCAAGTCTTTTATGCAGAAAATCAGGATTTTTTTGAAAAAGAATGTTCAGAGCTTTTTCACTTTCGAAAACAAAGCAATTGCCGTTACAATGTCCAACAATGGCTTCTACTTCCGGATGCTTTGCATCTCCGGCGATGAGGACAATGTCCCCATTTTTCGTATGTTTTTCCACAACGTCGTGGATCTTTGCCACGAAAGGACAGGTGGCATCCACATAGGGATTGCCGCACGCTGCCAGCTGGTCGTAAACGCTGCGGCTGACACCGTGAGAGCGGATGACTACGCACTCGTCCGGTTCCAGCTCGGCGATGGCGTTCACAATGCGTGCGCCGTTTTTCTTGAGGTCATCCACCACGCTCTGGTTGTGGATGATGGGACCGAGGGTGGCGACCTTGGGGTATGTTTTCAGCGCCTGATAGCACAGCTTGACGGCACGGTCTACGCCGAAGCAGAAGCCGGCGGAATCGGCGACAGTAATTTCAGCCATATGCGATCACTCCTCCGTGGTGTCGGCAGACTGCGCTGCCTTTTTTTGCGCTTCCAGAGCGGCACGCTTTTTGTCCTGTGCGATCTCGATGGACGTGCGGTGTTTCGGCACATCGTGGAGAATGGGGAACGGCGGATTTTCCTCCACCATGGATTTGATGCTGTCCATGATGTCCTTCCGCATGGCGTGCATTTCGTAGGGATTGGAGTCAGCGTTCAGTCCGTAGTCTGCGGCATAGATGGGCTTGCCCACACGCACGCAGATCCTGCTGCGGAAGTGGAGATTGTTGGAGTCGAAGATCAGCCCGATGGGGACAACCGGTTTTCCGCTGCGTGCCGCCAGAACGCAGACGCCGCTTTTGCCTCTGCCCACCTTGCCGTCAGTGTGGCGGGTACCCTCCGGAAAGATGGTGAGGTGGCGCCGTCTGTCCAGCCGCTTGGTGGCCTCTGAGAGCATGTCGTAGTCGGGGTGCTTGGCATCCGCTGTGGGGAATGCGCCCATGAGCCGGATAAAGCCGCCGAAGACGGGGTTTTTGAACAGTGGTTCTTTGGCGATGAAGTTGAACGGATGGGGCGCTGCCATTGCCACCAGCACCGGATCCAGATAGCTGCGGTGGTTGGAGGCGAAGATGACAGCGGTGCCCTTGGGGACATTTTCCCGTCCCTCAAAGGAAATGCGGTAGTAAAAGAAAAATGCGATCCGCACCAGATAATAGGCGATGCGGTAAAAGAAAAAGACAATGGGATACGGCAAGAAATCACCTCCTTTGGGAACGTCATTCCAGATCCAGTCGATCCTCCACCAGATCCATGATCTCCTCACAAACCTCGTGGAAGCCCATGGTGGTGCTGTCGATGCGTACGGCGTCCTTGGCACACTTCAGCGGTGCGATCTTCCGGTGGGTGTCGTTGTAGTCCCGCTGCTTGATCTCCTCCAGAAGCTGTTCATAGGTGGGCGCATCGGGCTTGTCCTCCAGCTCTAAGTACCGGCGGCTGGCACGTTCCTCAGCCGATGCCGTCAGGAAGATTTTCAGATCGGCATCCGGCAGAACTACGGTGCCGATATCTCTGCCGTCCATGATGACGTTGAATTCCCGTGCGATGTCCTTTTGGGTCTCCAGCAGGAACGCCCGCACCTCCGGCAGCGCCGAGATCTCAGACGCTTTCATGGAGATCTCCGGCGTGCGGATTTTTTCGGTGACGTTGTCGCCGTTGAGGAAGATGCACTGTGTTCCGCCGAAGTACTTCAGCTCCAGGTGGCAGTCATCCTCCAGCGCCCTGAGAAACTCTTCCTGTGTGGAATACTCCAGCGAGAACAGTGCTGTCGCACGATAGAGTGCGCCGGTGTCCACGTAGACAAATCCAAGCTGAGAAGCCACTTCCCGTGCAATGCTGCTTTTGCCGGCACCGGCAGGGCCATCGATGGCAATGTTAATCGTTTTCATACTGTAAAACTCCTTATGTGTATCATCAATTTTAGAATTATGAAATGTGTGATGCAGAACGGACGCTCATTCCACCAGCGCCATGGATGCGCCGGCGCAGTACGCTGTGGAAAAGGCGATCTGTAAGTTGAAACCGCCGGTATAGGCGTCCACGTCCAGAATCTCGCCGGCAAAGTACAGGTGCGGACAGCGCTTGGACTCCATGGTCTTGGCGTTGACCTCCCGAATCGAGACACCGCCCCGTGTAATGATCGCCTCGTCAATGGGGCGAAACGCACGGATGTGCAGCGGCAGCGCCTTGATACCGCTGCCAAGCGTCTGGCGCTGCACGCGTGTCAGGCTGTTTGCCTTGGTGTCCGGCGCAATGCGGCACTGCTTCAGCACCGGAAGAATCAGCTTTGCCGGCAGCAGCGCATGGAGCAGATTCCCCACATCACGGTTGGGAGCTTCGCTCAGATCACGCTGGATGCGGCGATCCAGTTTTTCCGGTGTCAGTCCCGGCTTCAGGTCGATCTCCATCCGATAGTCCTGCGGCGTGCCCTTGCGCATCATGGCGCTTGCGCTGAGCACCAGCGGACCGGAGATGCCAAAGTGGGTGAAGAGCATTTCGCCAAGCTCCTCAAAAACGCAGCGGTCGCCCCGATAGAGTCGGAGTGTGACGTTCCGCAGGGACAGCCCCATGGCATCCCGGCACCAGTTCTCCTCCGTCACCAGCGGGATCAGGGAGGGCATCGGCGGAACAATGGTGTGTCCTGCCGATTCTGCCAGACGATACCCGATGCAGGTGGAAC
>NZ_FR898087.1:50876-51395 GCF_000437175.1 Ruminococcus sp. CAG:330
CCAGACGATACCCGATGCCGGTGGAACCGGTCTTGGGGTAGGACATGCCGCCGGTGGCGAGCAGTGTGGTCTTGGCGTGGATCTCCATGCCGGCTGCGGTTTTTGCGCCGATGCAGGCACCGCTGCCGTCGAAGAGCAGCTGCGCTGCTTTTCCGCGCACGACAGGGATGCCGGAACGGTGCAGGGCGTGCTGAAGCGCCTGCACAATGTCCTCGGCACGGTTGCTCACGGGAAATACCCGATTGCCCCGCTCCGTTTTCAGCGGAACGCCCAGCTCCTCAAAGTACGCCATCACATCCTGCGGCGTATAGCGGGAGAATGCGCCGTACAGGAACTTGCTGTTGCCTGCCACATTGGCGAGGAGCGTTTCCCGGTCGCACTCGTTGGTGAGATTGCACCGTCCCTTTCCGGTGATGCGAAGCTTTCGTCCGATCTGTTCGTTTTGTTCTAAAATGATGCAGCGTTTTCCGCTGCCGGCGGCGGTCAGGGCTGCAAATACGCCCGCAGGGCCGCCGCCGA
>NZ_FR898087.1:51400-54514 GCF_000437175.1 Ruminococcus sp. CAG:330
CCGCCGCCGATGCATAAGTGGTCAGTTTCCATAGTTCCTCACTTTTTCCACAATTTTTTGGTACGGGCAATCATTTTTTCCCGTCTGGTTTTGGTTGCGCTGGTGTCGATCTCGTAGCCAAGGTTGTTGGGAATCAGAATGTCGCCCTCCTTTGCCTCCGGCGGGAGCTGTTCCCGCGGGACGGAAACCATGCCGTCGTCGGTTTCCAGAATGGCAAAGCGCATTTCGAAGCGGTCGATGATAATCATAGAATGCCCCCTTATTTTTCCGTGGTAACGGTCAGCTTTGCGCCGTCTGAGGAAATGCAGACGGTGCCGTTTTCATCGGTGCGGTAGATCTGATTGCCGCAGAACTTGGAGAGCCGTGCCACAGCTTCGCTGTGGGGGTGTCCGTAGGTGTTGTCATATCCGCAGGAGATCACCGCATACTTGGGGCTGATGGCATAGAGAAAATCGTCAGTGGAGGATTCCCGGCTGCCGTGGTGACCCACTTTCAGCACGTCCGCCTTGACGTGATCCAGCGCACCGGTAGAGAGCAGATCCTTTTCCTCTGGCTTGGAGGCATCTCCGGTGAAGAAGAAGCCGTTTTCGCCGCAGGTCAGATAGGCGCAGACGGAGTAGTCGTTCAGGGAACTGTAGTCATCGCCGGGGGAGGGAATGATCTCCAGCGCAGCACTGCCCAGATCCAGCGTCTGGGATTCTGCCGGTGTCAGGGAGAGTCCGTTGGCCTCCACGCCGTCCAGAAATTTCTCATAGGTGCGTGTGGTGGGAATCTGGCTGTCCGGCACCTCCGGCACGATGATCTCCTGAATGGTGAGGTCATCGGAGCTGGCAGCATACTGTAGAACTGCCGGCATACCGCCGATGTGGTCGGCGTGGGGGTGGGTGGCGATGACACAGTCCAGTGTCTTGACGCCGTGCTCCTGCAATGCGGAGAGCACGGTATCTCCGGCGCTTGCCTCGCCGGCGTCGATGAGGACGGCAGCGGAATCGGTGAGGATCAGGGCGCTGTCCCCCTGTCCAACGTCAAGATAGTAGACGGAACAGCTTCCGACGGTGGAATCGCTCTCCAGCCCGAAGGTGTCGTCTAGAGCATCATCGATGTATTGCTCGATGCCCTCCATGGCACAGCCGGTTGCGGAGCAGGTGATGACCAGCGCACTCAGGAGCGCCGTGATTTTTTGGATGTACTTTTTTTGGTGTTTCGTGGGGATGCGCCTCCTTTGGAAGAATGAGGTTTTCCGGATTTTCCGCCGCGCTGGGCGGGGGCATCCGGCGCCACCAGACAGCCCGGCCTGGTACCGATGAGATCCTGTCTGCCTGCCTGACGCAGGGCGGAGAGGACAATCTGCCGGTTCTGGGGAAGATAGTATTGCAGCAGCGCACGCTGCATGGCTTTTTCCTGTGGGGTCTTGGGAACGTAGACCGGTTCCATCGTGTAGGGGTCCAGCTCCGTGTAGTACATGCAGGTGGAGATGGTGCCGGGGGTGGGATAGAAGTCCTGTACCTGTTCCGGATGCATATGGTGATCCCGCAGGAACAGAGAGAGCTTTACTGCCTCCGCCAGCGTGCTCCCCGGATGGGAGGACATGAGATAGGGCACCAGATACTGCTTCTTGCCGATGCTCTTGGTGATCTCATAGAATCGCTTCTGGAATGCCTCATAGCACTCGATGTGGGGCTTTCCCATCTTGTCCAGTACCACGTTGCTGACGTGTTCCGGTGCGACTTTCAGCTGACCGCTGACGTGCTCTGAAACCAGCTCCTTGAAAAACGTGTCGTCCTTGTCTGCCATCACATAGTCGAACCGGATGCCGGAGCGGATGAACACACGTTTTACGCCGGGGAGTGCCCGAAGCTTCCGGAGGATGGAGAGGTATTCTGTGTGATCCACCTGAAGCGCCTTGCACGGCTCCGGTGCCAGACATTTTTTTCCGGGGCACATGCCGTGTGTCGCCTGCTTTTTGCAGGAGGGCAGGCGAAAATTCGCCGTTGGCCCGCCCACGTCGTGGATGTATCCCTTGAAATTGGGCATGGCGATGATCTTTTTCGCCTCTTCCAGAATGGATTCCTCGCTGCGGCAGGTGATGCGCCGTCCCTGATGCAGGGCGATGGAACAAAAGTTGCAGTAGCCGAAGCAGCCGCGGTTGTGGGCGATAGAGAACTGCACCTCCTCAATGGAGGGCACACCGCCCTGCTTGTCGTACATGGGGTGGGCGCATCGGGTGTAGGGCAGCCGGTAGACGGCATCCAGCTCCTCCTGCGTCAGACTCAGCGCCGGCGGATTCTGCACCAGCATCTTGTCGCCGTGGCGCTGAATGACGACCTTTCCGGAGATCTCGTCCTGCTGGTCGTACTGCTGGCGGGTCGCCTTGGCGTATGCCCGCCTGTCCCGGCTGACCTGTGCAAAGTCCGGACACTGCACCGCACCCCATGGGGTGTTGACCGGATCGGTGAGGTAACAGGTGCCACGGATTCCCGTGATGCTGGAGATGGGGATTCCCTCTGCCAGCTGCTGCGCCAGTTCTGTGATCTGGTGTTCTCCCATGCCGTACATGAGCAGATCCGCACCGCTGTCCACCAGAATGGACGGGCGCACACAGTCATCCCAGTAGTCATAGTGGGCAAAGCGCCGGAGGGATGCCTCCAGTCCGCCGATGGCGATGGCAGCATCGGGATATGCCTCCCGAATTTTCCGGCAATAGGTGATGACGGCACGGTCGGGGCGCAGTCCGGCTTTGCCGCCGGGGGAGTAGAGATCGCTGTTTCGTTTCCGCTTGGCGGAGGTGTAGTGCGCCACCATGGAGTCGATGTTTCCGCCGGTGACCAGAAATGCCAGCCGCGGACATCCGAAGCGCATGAAATCCTGTGTGGTGTGCCAGTTGGGCTGGGCAATGACAGCAACGCTGTAGCCCAGTGACTGGAGGATTCTGGTGATGATTGCAGCGCCGAAGCTGGGATGATCCACGTAGGCATCCCCTGTGATGTAGACAAAATCCGGCTGTTCCACACCGGTTTCCAGGAGTTCCCGTCGTGTGACAGGGAGAAATGCGGTCATAGCACCGTTCCTTTCTGTGAGATCTGTGAGAGGTTCTGAAGCGCCAGTTACGGCAGC
>NZ_FR898088.1:0-10350 GCF_000437175.1 Ruminococcus sp. CAG:330
GTCGCCGTCCGCAGACGGCGAAATCCCCGTGCCCATGCTTCCGGGCACACGGAGAAAGGGACAAAAAGCGGCAGCTTTTTGCGGGGAGCGAACAAGACCGCTCCCCGTGTGAAACCGGAGAGGAAAAGCAAGATCTTTGCAAGGTCCCGGTGGGACGTTGCAAACGGAACTTTCCATGACGAAAAGATAAGGAAAATTAGGCTCCCCTGAAAGGGGAGCTGGCAGTGCGCAGCACTGACTGAGGGGTCTCCACAAATATCAAATAATATACATTCTAAAACATTGCATAAAAGATTACACGAAAGGACCTCTCCACCGCCTAAAGGCGGTCCCCCTCGTACTGAGCGGTCCCCTCTGCCCTTCGGGCATCTCCCCACCCCGTGGGGAGTCACCCCTTTCAGGGGAGGCATAAAGTAGGGACAGGTTGTGCCGTGTCCGCCGATTTCAGCAAAGGAAAATCCCGTTGGAAACGTTCCGCCGGAACGTTTCCAAACCGACAATACAGCAGACAGGACACAGGGCGGAGCGGTCTTGTTCGCTCCGCCCTCGAAAAGCTGTCGCTTTTCTCACCCACCTTCCCCGTGCGCCCAAAAGTACGGGCGCAGAGAGTTTCGCTGTCTGCGGACAGCGACTTAGGAGGCTCCTCGCCCTCTGAGAGAGTCTGTTTTGCATCTGGGCGTATGCAGATTGCGCCGTCAGATTTTTCGAGAGATGAAAGGAAAAACAGAGGAAATCCTTTGTGGATTTCCGAGTATTTTCCTGAAATATCTCGGAAAAGATGCAAGCAAGATGCGTGCGAACAGATGCAAAACAGGCTCTAAAATCTCGCCAGCTGCGCTCAGCTGGAGCAGCCTGATGGGAAAACGATTCCGCAACGCTTTCTTTTTCTCTCCCGCTTTTTCTGTCTGGCGTTTCCTGTGGAAACGTGGGATTTCTTTGAAAATCCTGGCTTTCCACCGCCTCTCCACAGAAAATTTCCGGTTTTCCACACCGTTTTCCACAAGCTGTGGAAAACCAATGTGGAGAAAAAATTTCGCCGCCGCAAGAGATTTCCCGGATGCGTCTTCTGCCGCTGTGGAATCTCCTGTGGAGGGCTGTGCAAAGGCGTTTCCACAGGCTGTGGAAACCGCTGCCGGCATCTGCCGGATTTTCCACGGATTTCTCCACAAGTTTTTCGTTTCCACTCCACAATCTTTCCACCATTCCACCCGCAAAAAATCTCTCCACTTCTCCACGATTTCTCCACAAAGGGTTCGTGGAAGAAAAATCTCCGCAGATTCCGGCAAAAAAACGGCTTTCCACTTTTCCTGCCCCTCTATAACTGCTACTAACTTTTTCATTCTATTGATTTCTATTTTCTGCAGCTTCGCTGCATTTCTAATAAAACCCCGTTTCCACAGGACACTTGCTGTGGAAAGCGTTCTCAGAGCGCAAATTTGTCTGACAAAAGGATGGATCGACCATGTTAAAATTCACTTGTAACCGCCAATCATTTTACACCGCCATCACCCACGTGGCAAAAGGTGTGTCGCAGAAATCCACAATTCCCGCACTGGAACGGTTGAAACTCCGGCTGGATCACGACAATCTGGAGTTGACCGGCTATGATCTGGAATTCGGCATCCAGCGCAGCATTGATGTGGAATCCGATGATGTGGGCGAATTTGTCATTCTCCCCCGTCTGCTCAGCGAGGCAGTCCGCCGGTTTTCCGGCGATACCGTGACCATGGAGGTGGACGACAACTATCTGGTGCGCCTTTTCTCCGAGGAGACGCAGTTCCAGATCTCCGCCATGTCGGCGGAGGAATACCCCACCCTCCCCAGTCTGGATCTCAACGCCGGCATGCAGATCGAACAGCCGGTGCTCAGCTCCATGATCCGCCAGACCAGCTACGCCGCATCCGTCAGCGAGGCAAAGCCGGTGCTCACCGGCGAACTTTTCGAGGTCACCAGCGATTCGCTCTGTGTGGCAGCTATCGACGGCTATCGGCTGGCAGTCCGGCAGGAACCCATCTCCAGCGCCGAGGCATACCGCTTTGTCGTGCCCAAGCGCACCCTGCTGGAGGTTGCCAATATGCTGCGGGATGAGGCGGACGAGCTTTGCACCATCTCCGCCGACCGCCGCTATGTGGTCTTTGAATTCAACGGCTACACCGTCTTTTCCCGCCTGCTGGAGGGCGAATTCCACAACTACCGCAGCAGCATCCCCACGGCGTTCGAAACCGAGATCACCATGGATACCAGCGAACTCACCCGCTGCCTGGAGCGCTGCTCTCTGCTCATCAGCGGCAAATATAATGCGCCGGTGCGCTGCAAGTTCTCCGGCGGCTTTCTGGAAGTGTGGTGCAAGACGGGCATCGGCGAGATCAACGACCGGATCCCGGCGCAGATCAGCGGGCCGGATGTCACCATTGGCTTTGACAACCGCTTCCTGCTGGAGGCCGTGCGTGCTGCCGACTGCGACCAGATCCGCATTCAGCTCACCGGCGGAAACCGTGTGGCAAAGCTGGTGCCGCCGCAGGGCGAGAGCTTTATTTTCCTGCTGATGCCCATTCAGCTGCGCCAGTGATAGGAGGGATATCCCATGAAACAAGAGACAATGGAAGTCACCATTCAGACCGAGTATATCAAACTGGATTCTCTGCTGAAGTTCGCCGGCCTCTGTGATACCGGCGGATTCGCCAAGGAACTGGTGCAGCAGGGCGCTGTCCGGGTAAACGGCGAGGTCTGCACCATGCGCGGCAAGAAGATCCGCTCCGGCGATACCGTGGAAGTGGATCGCTTTCTGGTACACGTGACGGGTCAGGCATGAGGATCACCCGTCTGGAGGCGGACGGCTTCAAAAATCTCTGTGAGATCGCACTGGAGCCGGATGCCTCTTATAATCTGATCCTGGGCGAGAACGCACAGGGCAAGACCAACCTGCTGGAAGCCATCTGGGCGCTCACCGGCTGCCGCAGCTTCCGCGGCACTCACGAGCGGGATTATCTCCCCTTTTCCGGCGATACGCTACGGGTGGAGGCAAAGTTTCAGGATGCTAGACGGCAGCAGTCTGTCCGCCTTGCCATGGCAAAGGGCAGCGGTGCGCCGGAGAAAAAATTCTGGTGCAACGATGTGCCCCAGCGGGGCAGCGGCAGTCTGTTCTCCGTGTTCCACTGCGTGGTGTTTACGCCGGAGGACCTGTCGCTGGTGGGCGGCGGGCCGGAACGGCGGCGGTCGTTTCTGGATCTGTGCAGCGCCCAGCTCTCCGCACCGGTGCTGGCGCTGGTGCGCCGGTATCAGCTGGTCTTGCAGCAGCGCAACGCCGTTCTGAAGCAGAAGCTTCCGCCGGAGCAGGCGTGCGCCATGCTGGATGTCTGGGACAGCCAGCTGTGCCGGCTGGGGGCGGAAATTGCCGTCCGCCGTGCCGCCTATGTGCGCCGGCTGTCGGAGGTCTGCGTTCCCCTGTACGGGGAGATCGCCGGCGGCAGAGAGAGCATTTCCCTCCACTATGCCTCCAGCATTTACGGACGGGATGCCCAGGAACACCTGCCGGAAAAGTCCTCGCCGGAGCTGGCGGCGCAGTATCTGGAGAAGATGCGGCAGTGCCGGCAATCCGACCTGTTTCTGGGGCACACCGGTGCCGGCGTGCACCGGGATGACCTGCTGCTGTGCATTGACGGCAGACCGGCAAGGGAATTCGGGTCGCAGGGACAGAAAAAGAGTCTTGCCCTCGCCCTGAAGCTGGCGCAGGCGCAGATCTACAGCCAGCGGCGGCGGGAATCCCCCATTGTGCTGCTGGATGATGTCATGGGCGAACTGGATGCCAGACGGCAGGCGGTCGTGTCCACCATCGTGCAGGAGATGCAGGTTTTCGTCACCACCTGCCATCCGGAATCCGTACTTTCCCCGGAGGGCGGAAGGCGGTTTTTGTTGAAAGACGGCAGGCTGGCGGACATGGCGGAAAAATAACTGCGCATCTGCGTGAATTTTAGTTTTCCACAGACTGTTGAAAACTCTGTGGAAAGTCTGTGCAGAGGTGTGAAAAAGTCGGAGGGTGCCGAAAAACAGAACTCGATTTTCAAAAAAGCGGCTCTTTTGAAAGGGGTGATTCCCCATGGAATGGGGAAATGTCACGAAGTGACAAAAGGGATCGCTCGGTAAGAGATGGCAGTGTGCAGCACTGACTGAGGGATTCATTTTGTGAGATCTGAAACAGAAGCAAAAGATCTCACAAAAACCCCTCCGAGCGGCTTCGCCGCCCACCTCCCCTTTCAGGGGAGGCTCTCATAATCATTTAATCATTGAGCCGTTTGAAATACGCATACACCCGTTTCGGGAAGCGTCAGCGGAATACATGACCGCTGACAGGAGGGATAGAACATATGACAGAAGAAATGAAACAAAGCGCACAGAGCTATGACGAGAGTCAGATTCAGGTGCTGGAGGGGCTGGAGGCAGTCCGGAAGCGTCCGGGCATGTACATCGGCTCCACAGGTCCCAAAGGGCTGCACCATCTGGTCTATGAGATCGTCGATAACGCCATTGATGAGGCACTTGCCGGCTACTGCACGGAGATCACCGTGGACATCCTGCCGGAAAACGTGGTGCGGGTCACCGACAACGGCCGTGGCATTCCCGTGGGCATCCACCCCAAGGAGGGCATCTCCGCAGCAACCGTAGTGTACACCATCCTGCACGCCGGCGGTAAGTTCGGCGGCAGCGGATACAAGGTGTCCGGCGGTCTGCACGGCGTGGGCGCATCGGTGGTCAACGCCCTCTCGGAGTGGCTGAAGCTCACCGTGAAGGACGGCTCCCACGTGTATTTTCAGGAGTTCCACCGCGGCAATTACGACAAGCCCATTGCGGTCATCGGCGACACGACCGAAACCGGTACTGCCGTGGAATTCAAGGCAGATCCGGAGATCTTCACCGAGACCACAGAATACGACTTCGAGGTACTCCTCAAACGTCTGCGGGAGCAGGCGTTCCTGAATGCCGGCATCCGCATCGTCTTTTCCGACAAGCGAAACGAGGCAGAGCCGCACACCGAGATCCTGCACTACGAGGGCGGTATCCGACAGTTCGTGGAGTATCTCCAGAAAAAGCGCGGGCTGGAATCCCTGTCAGAGGATGTCATCTATGTGTCCGGCATGGACGGCGATTCCTTCGCCGAAATTGCCCTGCAATACAACGACAGCTATAATGACCTCATCCTCTCCTTCGCCAACAACATCCACACGGCGGACGGCGGTACCCACGAGATCGGCTTCAAGAACGCCCTCACCAAGGTCATCAACGAGTACGGCAAGAAGTTCGGGCTGCTCAAGGACGGCACCCGCCTGCTGGGCGATGATGTGCGGGAGGGTCTGACGGCGATCGTCTCCGTCAAGCTCACCGAGTGCGAGTTCGAGGGACAGACCAAGGGCAGACTGGGCAACCCGTCCGTGAAGCCGTTCGTGGAGAAGATGGTCTTTGACAAGCTCATGACCTACTTCGAGGAGAATCCCACCGTGGCACGTGCCATCTTCGACAAGAGCATTTCCGCACAGGTGGCACGCGAGGCTGCCCGCAAGGCAAAGGAGACTGCACGGCGCAAATCCGCCATGGAGAGCGCTTCGCTCCCCGGCAAGCTGGCGGACTGTTCCGAAAAGACCACCGAGGGCACGGAACTGTATATCGTCGAGGGCGACTCGGCAGGCGGTTCTGCCAAGGAGGGACGTGACCGGCGGTATCAGGCGATCCTCCCCCTGTGGGGCAAGATGCTGAACGTGGAAAAGGCACGCATCGACCGGGTATACGGCAACGAAAAGCTGATGCCGGTGGTCACCGCACTGGGCACCTCCATCGGCGAGGACTTCGACATTTCCAAGCTGCGGTACGGCAAGGTCATCATTATGGCGGATGCCGATGTGGACGGTTCTCACATCCGCACCCTGCTGCTGACGTTCTTCTTCCGCTTCATGCGTCCCCTCATCACCAACGGCAACGTCTTTCTGGCGCAGCCGCCTCTGTTCAAGGTGTCTAAGGGCAAGAAGTACAAGTACGCTTTCGATGAGGCAGAGCGTGACAGGTATATCGCCGAGTTCGCCGACGCCGACGGCAGCACCGCCAAGGTGGGCGTACAGCGGTACAAAGGTCTGGGTGAGATGAGCTCCGAACAGCTGTGGGAGACCACCATGAATCCGGAGACACGCTCCATGATCCGTGTGGACATGGAGGATGCCGAAAGGGCAGACGAGATCTTCACCATCCTCATGGGCGACAAGGTAGCGCCCCGCAAGGAATTCATCGAAAAAAATGCACGCTACGTGCAGAATCTGGACGTATAAGGAGGGCGGACAATGGCAGATACTCAGACGCTCCCCGCCTTTCCGTGGTCTGCGCCCTACACCATTCCACGGGAATTTTATCGGGACGGGTTCACCGCCTTTCAGAAAAAGTACGTCCTCCGGCGCAGCTATGTGATGATGGCGCTCTTTGCCGTGCTCTTTGTGAGCTTTGTCATCTCCGCTGTCAATGACCCCTCCAACCGCCTCGCCTACTTCCTGCTGGTGCTGTGTCTGGCAGCCATTTTTATGCTGTGGTACAACCCCAGAAAGCAGCGCCGGATGGTGCTGGAGGCAGTGCGGGAACTGGAGGGCACGGAATACACCGCCTGCTGCGACGGAAATGTGCTGCGCATCCGCATCCGGCAGAGTGAGGAGGAGAGCGAGCGCATCCCCGAATCCCGCATCATGCTGGCAAGCGCCTATGTGCAGGCGTTCGACCGGTTCTATCTGGTGTGCGACGGCAAGAAGATGTTCTACATCCTGCCGAAAACGGCGCCGGAAACCCCTGCGCCCCAGCTGCCGGAGGAACCGGAAGCATGATTGTTTCACGTGAAACAGTGGCGCTTGCCGAGTTCGGCAAAGTGAAATCCCGCTGGAAACGTTCCGCCGGAACGTTTCCAAGACCGCAGTGCTGCAAGCGGGACACAGGGCGGAGCGGTCTTGTTCGCTCCGCCCTCGAAAAGCTGTCGCTTTTCTCACCCACCTTCCCCGTGCGCCAAAAGCACGGCGCAGGGAGTTTCGCCGTCTGCGGACGGCGACTCAGAGGGCTTCTCGCCCTCTGAGAACACCTCGCCAGCTGTGCTCAGCTGGAGCAGCCTGACCGGATCACACGAATGCGGTTCGTTTTGTTTCTGCACGATGGCTTTTGTGCCTGCTGTAGGGACACGGCGTGCCGTGTCCGCTGTTACCCCTCATGTTTCACGTGAAACACTGAACCATACGACACAACACCCCCAAAAGGGAAAAAGGCGGAAGCTCCGCCGTGATAGGAAATATAGAATGATGGATAATAATACTTCAATGGAAAAAGAAAATTTCTTTACCAACGGAAAACAAAAAATTACCCCCATCGAAATTGGCAGAGAGATGCAGGATTCGTTCCTGCAATATGCGATGTCGGTCATCGTCGCCCGTGCCCTGCCGGATGTGCGGGACGGTCTGAAGCCGGTGCACCGCCGCATTCTCTACACCATGTTCGAAAAGGGACTGACCCCCGATAAGGCATATCACAAGTGCGCCGACACCGTCGGTGCGGTGCTGGGTAGCTATCACCCCCACGGCGATGCTTCTGTTTACGATGCGCTGGTGCGTCTGGCACAGAACTTCTCCATGCGGTATATGCTGGTGGACGGTCAGGGTAACTTCGGTTCGGTGGACGGCGACCCGCCTGCTGCTTACCGATACACTGAGGCGAGAATGTCCAAGATTGCGCTGGAGATGCTGACGGACATTCACAAGGAAACCGTGCCGTTTATCCCCAACTATGACGACCGTCTGAAAGAACCGGAGGTGCTCCCCTCCCGTTTCCCCAACATTCTGGTCAACGGCTCCATCGGTATTGCTGTCGGCATGGCGACCAACATTCCGCCCCACAATCTGGGCGAGGTCATCGACGGCATTCACGTGCTGATCCAGAATCCGGACTGCACCATGGACGAACTGATGGCGTGCATTCAGGGGCCGGACTTCCCCACCGGCGGTATCATCATGGGCAGAAGCGGCATCCGTGCGGCATACGCCACCGGACGAGGCAAGATCACCCTGCGGGGACAGACCCACTTCGAAAAGGTGCGGGGCCGCCAGTCGATCATCATCACCGAGATCCCCTATATGGTGAACAAGGCACGCCTGATTGAAAATATCGCCAGCCTTTCCAAGGACAAGCGCATCGAGGGCATCTATCACATTCAGGATGAGTCCAGCCGTGAGGGGATGCGCATCGTGGTGGAACTGAAAAAGGACGCCAACGAACAGATCGTCCTGAATAAGCTGTTCTCCTACACCCAGCTTCAGGACACCATCAGCGTCAATATGCTGGCGCTGGTGAACGGCGAGCCGAAGACCCTGAGCCTGAAACAGATGCTGGAACAGTACCTGCAATTTCAGGTGGAGGTCATCACCAACCGCACCAGATTCGATCTGGAAAAGGCAAAGAAGCGTGCCCACATTCTCCAGGGCTTCGTGGTCGCCATCGACCACATTGACGAGGTCATCGCCATCCTGCGGAGCAGCAAGACCATTCCGGAGGGCAAGGAGCGCCTGAAAGCACGCTTTGCCGATGTGGATATGTCCGCCGTGCTGGATCGCAGCCAGTACGATGTGGACACCTACCATCTGGAACACAAGGTGGGGCTGACCGATGAGCAGGCGGATGCCATTGTGCAGATGCGTCTGGGTGCACTCACCGGCATGGAGCGCCAGAAGGTCACCGACGAGCTGTACGGACTGGTGCAGAAGATCTCCGACCTCATCGACATTCTGGGCGACCGCAGCCGGGTGTACCAGATCATCGAGGACGACTTGCAGGAGATTCGCCGGAAGTTCGGCGATGCCCGCCGGACACAGATCGAAACGGTGGAGGGCGAAGTGGACATCGAGGATCTGATCCCCGTGGAGGACTGCGTGGTCACCTACACCGACAGCGGCTATATCAAGCGCATCTCCGTGGATGCCTATAAGAGCCAGCGCCGTGGCGGACGTGGTGTCACTGGTATGAAGCAGCGGGAGGAGGACTTCGTCAGCGAGCTGATGATTAGTTCCTCCCACGCCAACATCCTGTTTATCAGTAATCTGGGCGTGATGTATAAGCTGAAGTGCTATGAGCTGCCGGAGGGCTCCAAGAACGCCAGAGGAACGAATATCATCAACCTCCTGCCTCTGAGCGCCGGCGAGAAAATCGCTGCCGTTCTCACCACGCCGGACTTCGACGAGGGCAAATATGTGGTGATGATCACCCGTGCCGGCAAGATCAAGCGCACGGCACTCTCCGCCTATAAGAATGTCCGCAAGAACGGACTCATTGCCATTGGTCTGGACGAGGGCGACGAGATCGCAGCGGTGCGCCTGACCAACGGCTCCAACCGGCTGTTTGCCGCCACCCGAAAGGGCATGGCAATCCGCATTGACGAAACGGACGTGCGTCCCATGTCCCGTTCGGCACACGGTGTCAAGGCGATCACCCTCCGTGGGGACGACAGCGTGGTTTCCATGGCGAGAGAGCGGAAGGGTGCTTCCCTGCTGACCGTGACAGAAAACGGCTACGGCAGACGGACGGCGCTGGACGAGTACCGGATGCAGTCCCGTGGCGGTTTAGGTCTGACCAACTATAAGGTGGACGCAGAGCACGGCGACGTCTGCGGCATCAAGGTGGTGGACGAGAGCGACGACCTGATGTTCATTTCCAGCGACGGCGTTATCATCCGCACCCCCTGCGACCAGATTCGCCTGATGGGACGTGTTGCCAAGGGCGTGCGTGTCATGCGTGTCAATGAGGGACAAAGGGTGGTTGCGTTCACCCGCACCGAGGCTGCGCAGGACGAAACACCGGAAGCAGACGCAAATGCAGCGCTGGCAGAGTCCGCAGCACCGGCAGAAGCACCGGCGGACGCACAGAGCGTACAGCCGGAGGCAATCCCGCCGAAGCCGGAGAACGGCGCAGAGAGCGCAGAATAATCGGAACAATGGGGAGAAGCTCCCGTTCCGGACAGCGGCGGGCAACTGCCGCTGTTGTTGTACTCAGGCGAAATTGTTTCACGTGAAACATTGGTTTGGCGGGATGTGATGTGTTTCTACAAATCATCGTAAACAATCAACAAAAACTGCTGTGCAGAAACAGAGCGATTCTGTAATCGTTGCCTTATAAGGCTGCTCTAGCTGAGCGCAGCTGGCGAGGTGTTCCGTGCATCTTGTAGGGACAGGTTGTGCCGTGTCCGCAGGTTTATGTCAAGGAAAACTTCCGTTGGAAACATTCCACCGGAATGTTTCCAAAATCAGAGCACAGCAGACGGGACACAGGGCGGAGCGGTCTTGTTCGCTCCGC